>JBEKLK010000230.1:0-8498 GCA_050010235.1 Rhizomicrobium sp. | reverse complement strand
GGACACGCGATCAAGCTGTCCGATGTTCACGAGGCACCTTTGACGATGCTCTTGCCTCTCGCCGTACTTGCGCTGGGTGCGCTGTTTGCGGGGGCGTTGTTTGATGGCGCGTTCATCGGCGACGCTTCGAAAACATTCTGGCACGGCGCGATCGCGACCATCGCCGGGCATTCGGCCGGCGGGATCGAAAGCGTCCCGCTCTGGGTCGAACTCGGGCCCGTTGTCGCGACCATCCTGGGCTTCGCCATCGCCTTCTACTACTACGTGCTGCATCCCGAAATTCCGCCGCAATTGGCGGCGCGCGGCGGGATGCTCTACACGTTTCTCTACAACAAATGGTATTTCGACGAGCTCTATGACTTTCTTTTCGTGCAGCCGACCCTGAAGCTCGGCCGCTTCCTGTGGAAGGTTGGCGACGGGCGCATCATCGACGGACTCGGTCCTGACGGCATCGCCGCGCGTATTGCCGATGCGACCCGGCAGGCCGTTCGGTTACAGTCCGGCTATGTCTATCAATATGCGTTTGCGATGCTTCTCGGCGTCGTGACGCTGGCGACCTGGTTCATGCTGGGTGGAAGCACCGCCTTTATCGCGTGGCTTGTGCATCTGGGGATGTCGCGATGAGCCATATCCTCAGCATCGTCACGTTTCTGCCGCTCCTGGGCGTGATCGCCATTCTGGTCACGCGCGGCGATCGCGAGACTGTCGCACGCAACGCACGCGCCATCGCCATGATCACGACGGTCGCAAATTTGGTCGTGGCTCTTGTGCTGTGGGCCAATTTCGACAACTCGACCGCGGACTTCCAGTTTGTCGAGCGCGCGAACTGGATCGGATACGGTATCGATTATCATGTTGGGGTGGATGGCATTTCGATGCTGTTCATCGTGCTGACGGCAGGCCTGATGCCGTTCTGCATCCTCGCCAGCTGGAAATCGATCCAGGACCGCGTTCCGGAGTACATGATCGCGTTCCTGGCGCTCGAAGCCCTGATGATCGGCGTGTTCTGCGCGCTCGATCTGGTGCTGTTCTACGTGTTTTTCGAGGGCGGCCTAATTCCCATGTTCCTGATCATCGGGATATGGGGTGGCAAGCGGCGCGTCTATGCGAGCTTCAAGTTCTTCCTTTATACGTTGCTAGGGTCCGTGCTGATGTTGCTGGCGATCCTGTCGATGTATTTCTACGCCGGCACGACCGATATCGACACGCTGTTGCGAACCGTGCATTTCCCGGTTGCCATGCAGACATGGCTGTGGCTCGCCTTTTTCGCGTCCTTCGCAGTGAAGATGCCGATGTGGCCGGTCCACACCTGGCTGCCGGATGCGCATGTGGAGGCGCCCACGGCGGGTTCGGTAATTTTGGCTGCCATCCTTTTGAAGATGGGTGGTTACGGCTTTCTGCGCTTTTCGCTGCCGATGTTCGCGTCGGCCACGGAAACTTTCGCGCCCTTCGTGTTCGTGCTGTCCGTGATCGCCATCGTCTATACCTCGTTAGTGGCGCTCGCCCAGGAGGACATGAAAAAGCTCATCGCCTATTCCTCGGTCGCCCATATGGGCTTCGTGACGATGGGCATTTTCTCGCTCACCCATCAGGGCGTGGAAGGCGGCATCTTCCAGATGCTGTCGCATGGCGTGGTGTCCGGCGCGCTGTTTTTGTGCGTGGGCGTCATCTATGACCGCATGCACACCCGCGAGATTTCGGCCTATGGCGGGCTCGTCGCGCGCATGCCGATTTATGCCGTGTGCTTCCTGATATTTTCGCTTGCGAATGTGGGGTTGCCGGGCACGGGTGGTTTCGTCGGCGAATTTCTCGCCATGCTGGGCACGTTCCAGGTCAGCACATGGGTGGTGATTTTCGCGGCAACAGGCGTGATTCTTTCCGCCGCCTACATGCTCTATCTTTACGGCCGTGTGATGTTCGGCGCACTCGTCAAGCCTAGCCTGCAGGCGATCCAGGATTTGAGCCTGAGGGAGGTCGCGATCCTTGCCCCGCTCGTGATCATCACCATTCTGATGGGCGTCTATCCAAAGCCAATCCTCGATGTGACGTCCATGTCGGTCGCCAATCTGATCGAGCAGCACAAAATGGCGCTTGCCATCGACCGGGCGCCGAAACTCGCGTCCGTCGCGCGAGCAGGAGCCGAACCGTGAGCTTCATGTCCAACGACTTCCAGGTGCTGTTTCCGGAACTTTTGCTGTCGATCGGCGGCATGCTGCTCCTGATCCTGGGCGTGATGCGCGGGGACCGCGCATTGGGATTCGTGTCATGGCTGGCCGTGATCCTGCTGATCGTGACGGGCTGGTACGTCCTGTTTCCGCTCACGCAATTCAACAAGGCGTTTCACGGAGCCTTCATCGCCGACGATTTCGCGCGCTTCGCCAAGACCCTCATCCTGCTCGGCACGGGACTGACGATCCTGATGTCGAAGGAGTATCTCGAACGCGAGAAGATCGCCCATTTCGAATTTCCCGTGCTGCTCGTACTTTCGACCGTGGGCATGTTCCTGATGGTCTCGGCGTCGAGTTTCATCGCGCTCTATATGGGGCTTGAGCTTCAGAGCCTCGCGCTCTACGTGCTGGCGGCCTTCAACCGCGATTCGCTGAAGTCGAGCGAAGCCGGTCTCAAATATTTCGTCCTCGGCGCGCTATCGTCCGGCATGCTGCTCTACGGAATCTCGCTGATCTACGGCTTCACGGGAACGACGGAATTTGCGGCCATCGCCCCTGTCGTCTCCTCGTCGGGCGTCAATATTGGCCTCATCTTCGGCATCGTGTTTCTCATTGCCGGCCTCGCATTCAAAATATCGGCCGTGCCGTTCCACATGTGGACGCCCGATGTTTATGAAGGCTCGCCCACGCCCATCACCGCATTCTTCTCGATGGCGCCGAAAGTGGCCGCGATGGCCCTTTTCCTGCGCGCGATGATCGTTCCGTTCGAGCACGCCATGCTGCAATGGCAACAGATCGTCATCTTCGTCTCCGTGCTGTCGATGATATTGGGTGCGGTCGCGGCGATCGGGCAGACCAACATCAAGCGCCTGATGGCCTACAGTTCCATCGGCCATATGGGCTATGCGCTGCTGGGCCTGGCTGCCGGCACCACGCAGGGCGTCCAGGGCGTACTGATCTATCTCACGATCTATCTCATCACCAATGCGGGCGTGTTCGTCTGCATCCTCGCCATGCGCCGCGACGGCGAAGCGGTGGAAACCATGGCCGATCTCGCCGGCCTGTCGCGAACCCGGCCGATGCTGGCGCTGGCCTTCGCGGCATTGATGCTGAGCCTTGCCGGACTACCGCCATTCGCAGGCTTCTGGGGGAAGTTCTACGTCTTTCTGGCCGCCATGGATGCGCACCTCTATTCTCTGGCCGTGATCGGCGTGATCGCAAGCGTAGTCGGCGCCTATTACTATCTGCGGATCGTCAAGATCATGTATTTCGACGAGCCCGCACCGGCATTCGACGAAGATATGAGCTGGAACCTCGGTGCGATCCTCGCAAGCACCAGCATCTTTGTGCTCGCTTTCGTCGTCGGGGGAGGGCCGATCGTCGCCCTGGCCGCCACCAGCGCAAAAGCGCTCCTGCCGTGAACAGCCCGCTCGCGTGGCCCGAAGGCTACGCGCTCAAGCATTTCGAAATTATCGATTCCACGAACGAAGAAGCACGCCGTCTGGCAGCTGCCGGCGAGCGCGGGCCCGTGTGGATCGCGGCCGACAGGCAGAGCGCGGGACGCGGGCGTCGCGGGCGCAATTGGGAGTCGCCATCCGGCAATCTAGCCGCGACCTTGTTCCTGCGGCCCGAACGGCCCGCGGCAGATTGCGCGCAGCTTTCTTTTGTTGCCGCCATTGCGACCGCCGATATGGCGACGCGTTTTGCGGGCGAGGCCGCCATCCGCGTCAAATGGCCGAACGACGTCCTTGCGGACGGCAAGAAGATCGCGGGTATTTTGCTGGAATCCGCGAGCGCGGGCGGCGAGCGGCTCGACTGGCTCGCCGTGGGCATCGGCGTCAATCTGGCCATCTTTCCCGAGGGAACGGAGTTCCCGGCAACGTCTTTGGCCGCTCTCGGCATTACGCCGCCTGCGCCACGCGACGCGCTCGCCCGTCTCGCGGGGGCCTGGGCGAAATGGTATGAGGTGTGGTCTGCGCGGGGCTTCGGCGAAATCCGGGATGTCTGGTTGTCGCGCGCAGCAGGGCTGGGCACACGCATACGTGCCCGGCTGCAGAACGAGGAGGTTTACGGCGTGTTTGAAGGAATCGATGCTAGCGGCGCCCTGATCCTGCGCGAAAGCCGGGATCGCACGCGCGCAATCTCGGCTGGAGAGGTTTTTTTCTAGGTCCCCCCATGCTTCTCGTGATCGACGCCGGCAATACCAACATCGTTTTCGCCGTTCATGACGGCAAAGAGGTTCGCGCCGAATGGCGCGCAGTCACCGAAACGACGCGCACGGCGGACGAATACGCGGTTCTGCTGTCGCCCTTGCTGACGCTGAACGGATTGACCTTCGACGACATCGACAGCGCGATCATCGCCACTGTCGTTCCCGCCGCGCTGTTCGATTTGCGGCTTCTGTGCCGGCGGTATCTCAAATGTGAGCCGTTGGTCGTCGGCGACCCCGATCTCGATCTCGGCATTGAGGTCCATATCGACCGGCCCGAAGCGGTCGGCGCCGATCGCCTTGTGAATACCGTCGCCGCCCATGACCGCTACAAAGGCGCGTTGATCGTCGTCGATTTCGGCACTGCGACGACATTCGATATCGTCAGCGCGAAAGGCGATTATGAAGGCGGCGTGATTGCGCCGGGTGCCAATCTGTCCGCCGAGGCGCTGCATAAGGGCGCGGCCATGCTGCCGCGAGTCGCCATCCAGCGCACCCAATCTGTGATCGGCAAGGACACGGTGCCCGCCATGCAGTCCGGACTGTTCTGGGGCTATATCGGTCTGATCGAAGGGCTTGTCGCCCGCATCAAGGACGAATATGGCGAGCCCATGACTGTGATCGGTACCGGCGGCCTGGCCAACCTGTTTCACCGGCAGACGACCGTCATCGATCACCTCGACCCCGACCTCACCATCCGCGGCCTCGTGCTCATCAATGCCCGCAATGCCGGGCGCACGCCGGCGCAAGCCAAAGCTTGATGGCGGCACCGAACCGCGACGATGAGCTTATCCTGCTGCCGCTCGGCGGCGCGGGTGAAATCGGCATGAACTTCAACGCCTATGGATTTGGTCCTGCGGAGGAGCGCGACTGGATCGTGGTCGATTGCGGCGTGCTGTTCGGCCGCGAGGGATTGACGCCGGGCATCGATCTGATCATGCCGGACATCCGATACCTGGCCGAGCAGCGCGAGAATGTGCGCGCGATCTTGCTCACCCATGCGCATGAAGATCACATCGGCGCGGTGGCCCATCTGTGGCCGCAATTGCGCTGCCCGGTCTACGCCACGCCCTTCACCGCGCGGCTGCTCGAAGACAAGCTGGCCGAAGCTGGCCTGACAGACAAAGTGCGCGTCAAGATCGTGCAGCTTGGCGGCAAGCTGAAACTCGGGCCGTTTGCGATCGAATTCATCTCCATCACGCATTCGATCCTCGAGCCCAATGCGCTTGCGATCCGCACGCCTTTGGGCGTGGTCGTGCATACGGGCGACTGGAAGATCGATCCCGATCCGCTGCTGGGTGAGGTGACGGATTCGCGCGCACTGCAGAAATTGGGAGACGAAGGCGCGCTCGCGCTTGTGTGCGATTCCACCAATGCGCTCGTATCCGGCAGTTCCGGCTCCGAAGCGGATGTGCGTAAGAGTCTGACAGACCTGATTGGAACCCTGAAGGGACGCGTGGCGGTGACGGCGTTCGCATCCAACGTCGCGCGGCTCGACACCATCGCGCGGGCAGCCCGCACCCATGGCCGCGAAGTGGCGTGCCGCCCAGCCGCGTGCTCTATCTCTGCACCGGAAGCCAGGGCGAGACGCGGGCCGCTCTCGCGCGGGTGGCGTCCGGCGATCATCCCAATGTGAAGTTGGGCGAAGGCGACGCGGTGATCTTCTCGTCGCGCATCATTCCAGGCAACGAACTTTCGATCTTCGAGCTGCAGAACAAGCTCGCAGCATTGGGCGTGGAGGTTCTTACCGAGCAGGACCATTTCGTCCATGTCTCGGGCCACCCCGCGCGCGACGAGCTTGCTCAAATGTATCGCTGGGTCAGGCCGCAGATTGCGGTGCCTGTCCACGGTGAATTGCGCCACATGACGGCGCATGCACGACTTGCCCGCTCGTTGCAGGTGCCGCAGGCGGTGGTGGTCCAGAACGGCCAAATGTTGCGGCTCGCGCCGGGTCGCGCCGAGATCGTAGATGAAGTGCCGTCAGGGCGCTTGCACATGGACGGCAGGGTGCTGGTCGAGGAGGGCAAAGGTCACGCACGCGGCCGCCGCGCGCTTGCTTTCGCGGGGCTGATCGCCGTTACGGTCGCGTTGGACCACAAGGGGCGAGTGGCCGGCGAACCGGCCGTGCTTCTTGAAGGCATTCCAGAGTCCATTCACGCGCCGGTGCGCGAAGCGGTGGAAGGTGCCCTACGCCACCACAAATCCAAACGTGGCGACGACGACGCATTGCGGGAAACCGTTCGCCGGGCCGCCCGCCGGGCTGCGTCCGACGCCTGGGGCAAGAAGCCTGTCACGCGGGTCGAGATCATGTGGGTTTGACACACCCTTGACGTTCCTCCTTTGCGGGGGAATGTAAGCGCCTCATTCGGACGACGGAGACCAGGATGATCGGCCGGCTCAACCACGTGGCCATTGCGACGAAAGATATTAAGGCCGCGGCGAAGGTCTATCGCGACACCCTGGGCGCAAAAGTGTCGGAGCCGGTGCCGCAGCCGGACCACGGCGTTGTCACCATCTTCGTGGAATTGCCCAATACCAAGATCGAACTGCTGGAGCCGTTGGGCGAGAATTCACCCATCGCAAAATTCCTGGAGAAGAATCCGTCCGGCGGGATGCACCATATCTGCTACGAAGTGGACGATATCTATGCGGCGCGCGACCGGATGCGCGCGGAAGGCGCGACGATCACGGGCACCGGCGAACCGCGCATCGGGGCGCATGGCAAGCCGGTGATCTTCCTGCATCCGAAGGATTTCGTGGGTACGTTGGTCGAACTCGAGCAAGCGTAAGCACATGCATTGGATCGTGCTCGTCGGAGCGTTCTTCATATTCTGGTTTCTGGCGCTACAGATCGTCATGCCGATCGGTGTGAAGACGCCCCACGAGGCGGGAGAGAGCGTCGTCGCCGGAACGGACCCTGGCGCGCCTTACAAACCCAATATCGGGCTGAAAGCGCTGATTGCCACGGGGGTGGCCATCGTGATGTGGGGAATTCTTTACGCGCTGATCTTGCTCCACCTGCTGGATTTGTAGAGGCGGTGCCCCAGAAATGCCGAAGGCCGGTCTCCCGGCCTTGGCTGCTCCCCGAACTTGGCCCGTGCGACCCGGACTCAGTCTTTTGTTGGCGGCACTCATAGGATAGTTCGCAACCAGAGTCACGCAATTTTTAGTCTACTAAAACAGAATTTGCGCAGCAAAATGACTTTAGCTTCCTAACCCGCTAACCCACACTGCGTTCCGCTCTTGACTTGGCCGGGGGGCCTCGGGACGCTCGCGACAACAAATGGGGAATGTGATGCGTGCGTTTTCGGCCGTCCTGATCCTGATTGCGGCCGTTGCGCTCGCCGGGCCTGTATCGGCACGCGGCGCGACCTGGCGCATCGTCAAGGATCATTGGAGCGACGCCGACGAAAAGGGCTTCGGCGATTTCGTCCAGGCGTTGGGCGAAACGAATTGCAGCTCCTCCGAAAGCTGTCTGCGCAATCCCGCCAACCCCTACCGCAAAACCGACGCGGCCTTCCTCGACATCGATGTCGATTGCGCCAAGCTGCCTTACATGTTGCGCGCCTATTACGCGTGGAAGAACGGGTTGCCGTTCAGCTTTGTCGACGGGTTGAGCGGCGAGGGCGGCGATTTGCGCTACACCAAGACCGCCAATCGTGCCACATCGCGCCACGACATGATCGATCGAGGCGGCGGCATCGATGCGCCGGAGGCGATTCGTGGGCTGCTCGGAACCGTCTATTCCGGAACCTACCGGACGGATGCGGCCGAGAAGCGCGGCGTGCTGTCGGATTTCTATGCGCCGGCGCTGCAACCCGGCTCCATTCATCCCGGAACCATCGTCTACGACGTGAACGGCCATGTCGGCATCGTCTACAAGATCGACGATGACGGGCGCGTCTACTACATGGACGCACATCCGGATTTCACCATCTCTCGCAGCGTCTATGGCGCGCAATTCGGCCAAAGCCCCATGCGGCTGGGCGGCGGCTTCAAGAACTGGCGGCCGTTCAAACTGGTGGGTGCCCACCGGGATTCCGCAGGCCACCTGATTGGCGGGCACATGGCATATGCCGAGAACGACCAGATCGCGGATTATTCGCTGATCCAGTATGTCG
>JBEKLK010000229.1:0-6008 GCA_050010235.1 Rhizomicrobium sp. | reverse complement strand
AGATCTGTTCGATCGCCAGCTCCAGGATGGCCGTGTCGCTGGCCTGGGCCATATCGCCCTCGGCGCTGTCGCGAAGAAATTGCGCGAGATGGAAGACGTAACGGAACACGGAGGCGAGCAGCCGGCGGTATTCCTCCTGATAGCGTTCGCGGGGGAAAAACTCTTTCAAATTGTCGAGCATGCCGGTGAAGCTGGCCGCATAGTCACGCACATGGGCGAACGACGCGGGACGCACCTTGGCCTGATAGTGCTCGATCAGCTGGTCCCAGGGATGGCCCATCATGTCGGCCAGGCCGAAAAACATGATCCCGACCGGCCTGCCCTCGACCAGATTGAACAGCTTACGCTGGTCGTTGCGCACGGCGACGAGCCCGCCATCGACGAGCGTCACCGCGGAATCCGCGGCCAGCGCCACGGCGCGCTGGTTCATCACCGCAATTTCGGATGTCATCCCCTTGGAGCCCTGCCCGATCTTTTGACCCTCGTTGCCGCGAGCATGTCATAGGCTGCGTGGGAAAGGGAGACAGCTTCCTGCGGGATGGTTACGACCGGCTGTGCTGTCGCAATTGTGGCTCCCGTCGGGCCCGGCTAGGTTCGCCCGGACACGGAACGGTACGGAGCAAGCGGGATGTACAAGCCATTCGATCTCACGGGAAAAGTCGCGCTGGTGACCGGGGGCAATCGCGGCATCGGGCTGGGCATGGCCGAGGCGTTGGCCCAGGCCGGCGCCGATATCGTCATCTGGGGCACCAATGAGGCGCGCAACACCGAGGCCGTCGCGGCCCTGAAGGCGCATGGCACGCGCGTCGCGGCCGCCCGCATCGACGTCTCGAAGGAAGCCGAAGTCGTGGCAGGCATGCGCGATGCGGTGGCGCAGATGGGTCGGGTTGACTCCGTCTTCGCCAATGCCGGGATCGGCTCCGCAGTGCCATCCTTCACCGAGATCAGCGCAGAGGCGTTCCGCAAGGTGCATGCGGTCAACGAGGACGGCGTATTCTTCACGTTGCGCGAAGCAGCCAAGCACATGACGGAGCGCGCCAAGAAAGGCGATCCGGGCGGCTCTCTCATCGGCATCGCAAGCGTTGCCGGCATCGAAGGCGCCGGCCGCAACCAGCATTACGGTGCGAGCAAGGGCGCGGTCATTTCCATGATGCGCGGCATTGCCGTCGAACTCGCGCGCTACGGCGTGCGCGCAAACACCATCGCGCCGGGCTGGATCGCCACCGACATGACGGCGCGCGCGCAGGACAATCCGGCCTTCGCAGAAAAGGTGATCCCGCGCGTTCCGATGCGCCGCTGGGGCCAGCCGGAAGATTTCGGCGGCATAGCAGTGTATCTCGCGAGCGACGCATCCGCCTATCACACGGGCGATCTGTTCATCGTCGACGGTGGCTACACGGTTTTCTGATATTCGATGCGAAAGTTGGGTTCGTCGGGCACGGGACCCGTGCCCGACGACTTCGTATGTCACCATTCATTTGTGATCCAGCCGTCGCCCTTATATTCAAGTCGCCTGGCCACGTCTTGGGCGGCTTTGCGCCCGTAACGTTCATCGACAAGGTGGAGCGCAAGATCGAGGCCGGCCGTATAGCCCCCCGCGGTGAACAAATTTGCTTCGCTTTCCACATAGCGCCGCCCGCGAACGACTTTCACATCGCTGAAGTTCCTTTGAAACGACGAATAGGCGTGATGATGCGTCGTCGCCTCCAGGCCTGCGAGCAATCCCGATTGTCCCAGCCAGTCCGCTCCCGTGCACACCGACATCACAAGGCCGCCCCGGGCATGGACGCCCCGCAGCCAGGCCATGGCTGTGTCGCTGCCTTTTACGGCCTGCGATCCGATGACGACGATATCGGGCTTCGGCGCGTCGTCGAACGTATAGTCCGGCGCAATCTTCACGCCATTCTCAAGCTTGAAGGGACCCATGCCTTCCGACACGACATACTCGACGGCGTGCCCGGGTATGACGCCGAACACTTCCGAAGGGCCTGCAAAATCGAGCAGCGTGGCGCCGGGCGTGGCGACAATCTCGACCACCAGGGGATGAGCGGGTGCGGACTGCGTGAATGCCGTCGACGTTGCGGCAATCACGAGAAACGCGCCCATCAACGCACTAAGCGGCAAACGATTGCAATTTGCGGCAAAATTCTTCATTGAATCCTCGCGTTCCTGTTTTCAGATGCAAGGACGCTACAACTTGAAGTGCGCTTTAATGCAAGTTCACGGTTGCGTGATGCGCAAGCGGCGGGCCATTCGAGCGAGCTTCCAATTTCGGGAGAGACCAAATTGCGCGGAATGACCATCGGGCAAGTCGGTAAGAAAGCAGAACTCGCGGCATCCGCCATTCGCTATTACGAGCGCATGGGCCTCCTCCCGAAGCCCATGCGTGTTTCCGGCCAACGGCGCTACGATCCGGAAATTCTCGGTCGCCTCGAAATGATACGAATCGCCCGCACTTCGGGATTTACCGTTGGCGAGACGAAAACCTTTCTCACGGGCTTTGCCCCCGGCACAAAGCCATCCGCCCGCTGGCGGGAACTGGCGTCGCGCAAGCTGCTGGAAATTGAAGCCGTAATACATACCGCTGCTCGAATAAAGAATTCGCTGGAAACGCGATTTCGCTGCGAATGCCCCGAGATCGAGGATTGCGAACGGGCCATCGCCTCGAAGCGGTGCCGATAGCCGCGCGGCGAATTTCTGACGTTCCGTATACGGATTTGTTTCAACAAAAAAAGGGACCGCCGGTTCCGGCGATCCCTTATGCGTTGCTACAGTTTAAGGGGTGTCGAACAGACTGGCAAGAGCACTTTATGTACATTAGATGAGGACCCCTTCGTGGTTCGAAAGGGGATTGTCATGACCGCCTGCGGCTTGGATTTCGGCACATCGAACTCGGCGCTGGGCGTCGTCAGGAACGGGGCGCTGGCGCTCGCCCCCGTCGAAGGCGACGACACGCTGATCCCCAGCGCGATCTTCTTCGACTTCGAAACAAAGGGCCGCATCCTGTTCGGCCGCGAGGCGATCGACACTTACATCTCGCAGCATGAAGGCCGGCTCATGCGGGCGCTCAAATCGATCCTCGGCTCGCCGCTGATCGACGAATCGACGGCCGTGGGCAGTCGGCGGATCAGGCTGACGGAAGTCGTCGAAATGTTCGTACGCCATCTGAAACAACGCGCCGAGAGCTTCCTCGGCCGCGAGATCGACCAGGTCGTGCATGGCAGGCCCGTGCGCTTCGTCGACCGCGACGATGCGGCGGACGCCAAGGCGCAATCGGTGCTCGAAGGCATCGCCCGGCGGGTCGGCTTTCGCGACGTCACCTTCGTCTACGAACCGCTCGCGGCCGCCTATCACTACGAGGACAGTGTCGTGCGGGAAGAGATCGTGCTCGTCGCCGATATCGGCGGCGGCACGTCGGACTTTTCGGTGATCCGCATCGGGCCCGAACGGCGCGCCCGCCCCGATCGCCGCGATGATATTCTCGCCAATGCCGGCGCGCGCATCGGCGGCACGGATTTCGACAGCCTGCTGAGCCTGGATGCGGTGATGCCGCTTCTGGGCCTCGGCACGCAGCTCAATGAAAAGGATTTGCCGATGCCGCGGGCGACCTATTTCGAGCTGGCGACCTGGTCGACGATCAATTTCGCGTACAATTATCGCACCGAGCGCGACGTGGTGGAATTGCTCGCCAAATCCTGCGAGCCCGAAAAGGTCAGACGCCTGCTGCGCACCCTGCGCCGCCATCTGGGACATCGCATCGCGTTTTCCGTGGAAGACGCCAAGATCGCGCTGAGCGATGCCGAGAACGTCGCGATCCTTCTGGGATTTCTCCAACGCGGACTTGCGGCCGACGCGACCCAGGCCGGTTTCGATCGGGCCATCGCGGAAAAGATGCATCGGCTGCGCGGCGTGGCGCTCGATTGCGTGGCGCGCGCGGGCATCAAGCCGGAAGCGATCCACACGATCTTCCTGACCGGCGGTTCAAGCCGGGTTCCTGCCGTCCGCAAGGCCGTCGCAGCGGCAGCACCCAACGCACGCATGGCGACAGGCTCGGATTTCCTGTCGGTCGCCTTCGGCCTCACGCGCGAGGCGCAGCGGAGGTTTGGGTGACGACCTGATGGATTTGCTAACATCAAATATCCCACCCTCCCCTTGAGGGAGGGTCGAAGGCTTTCTTTGAGCGTCAGCGAGAAGAAAACTTCGGGGAGGGGTGCTCCATCAACATAACCCCTCCCCGAAAAATTCTCCGAATTTTTCGACCCTCCCTCAAGGGGAGGGTGAAATACCAAAACTCACATCCGCGCCGGAATCTCGATACCCAGGAGATCTAGCACCTTGCTCAGCGTGCGCAAGGTGAGCGCGCACAGACCGAGACGGGCCGCGCGCAATGCGATATCGCTTTCCGACATGATGTGATGTTCGGCGTAGAAACGGCTGAATTCCTGCGCCAGGGTGAACGCATAATCGCACAAAATGTTTGGCGCACGCTTCGCCTCCGCCCCTTCCATCGCTTCCGCAATCGATAGCAGCAAAAGAACGAGCCGGCGCTCCTCGGGCGAGCGCACAAGCGGGGACGCCTGCGCGTAACCTTCCGCTTCCGCCTTGCGCAGGATCGACTGGATGCGTACCGCGGCGTATTGCAGATAGGGGCCTGTTTTTCCTTCAAACCGCGTGAAGCGCGACAGATCGAAGATGTAATTGGAAATCCGGTGGTTCGAAAGATCCGCGAACTTGATCGACGCAATGCCGACGACCCTGGCGATTGCCGCGCGCTCCTCGGTGGGATATTCCTCGGCCAATCCCTGCTCGGCCAGACGCTTGCCCGCCTCTTCCGTCGCCATCGCGATCAGATCGTAGAGCTTCAGCACGCCGCCTTCGCGCGTCTTGAACGGCTTGCCGTCGGTGCCGTTCATCGTGCCGAAGCCCGCATGTTCGAGCCCGGCATGTCCGTTCAGACCCGCCTTGTGCGCCGCACGGAACACCTGCTCGAAATGCCCATGCTGGCGCTGATCGACGACATAGAGAATGAAATCGGGATTCTGGGTTTCAATGCGGTCGACGATGGTCGCGAGATCGGTCGTGCCATAGAGCACCGCGCCGTCGGATTTGAGCAGGATGAGCGGCGGCATCTCCTTCTTGTCGCCGGGCTCCGCCACCGGAATGACGAGCGCGCCTTCGCTCATCACGGCAAGTCCACGCGTCTTCAGGTCCTCGACCATCGGCGCGATCAAATGATCGACGGCCGCCTCGCCTTTCCACAGATCGAAGCGCACGCCGAGACTGGCATATTCGCGGGTCAGCCCGTATTCGGACACGCCGACAAAATGCTTCCACAGCGCGCGATAGCCGGGACGGCCAGCCTGAAGCTCCGCCGTCGCCAGACGCGCCTCTTCAAGCCGCGCCGGATCGGCTTTGCACGCGGCGGACGCCGCCGGATAAAGCTCTTCGAGATCCTCCATCGTCACGGGAGATTGGTTCGGATAAGGCCCGGCATAACCGGCGTCGAAATAAATCGGCGCCATGCCGCGATGGCCGATCTCCGAGATGAGCTGTCCCATCTGCAGGCCCCAATCGCCCAGATGCACATCGCTGACGACGTGCCAGCCATTGGCGCGGAAGAGCTTTTGCAGCGAATCGCCGATGATCGCGGAGCGCAGATGCCCCACATGCATGGGCTTGGCGACGTTCGGGCCGCCGAAATCGATCACCAGCGTCTTGCCCTGGCCGGTTTGCGGCGCGCCCAGCCGTACGTCGCTCGCCATCGCGCCGATGCGCTCGGCCAGCGCGGAATCGGTCACATCGAGATTGATGAATCCAGGCCCCGCGATTTCGACCTTAGCAAATAGCGGATCGGCCTTCAGATGCGCTGCAATCCTCTCCGCGATGGCGCGCGGATTGGCTTTCGTCAGCTTGGCCGCCGCCAGCGCGCCATTACATTGAAATTGGGCAAGGTCGGGCCGGTCCGATATGTGGACTGCGCCCATATCTTCCGCAAACCCTTCGGCGGC
>JBEKLK010000228.1:0-6021 GCA_050010235.1 Rhizomicrobium sp. | reverse complement strand
CAAGCGCGCCATGTCGGCCTTGAACTGACCAGGCTTCTGCTTTCGCCGCGCGGTGATGCTGTAGAATTCCGCGCTGCGCCCGCCATGGAGAAAGCGGAACGTGCTCCACAGTTTGAGGCGCAGAAGTCCGAGACCCGCAGACACCAGGCTCTCGCGTCCGATCGCCATGGATTGTGCGCCGTAGCCGATGAGCAATCCACCGCGCGCGAGGCACGCGAAGCTGCGTTTGAAATGCGCGCCGCCCATCGCATCGAACACGGCATCGACTCCGCGGCCGCGTTTCGACATCAGTTTGCGCACGGCGCGGACGAAATCGCCTGCTTTGTAATCGATTGCTTCGGCGCCGTAGCTCTTCACCACGCCCAGATTCTCGGCCGAGCTGGTGCCGATCGCCTTGAGCCCGAGATGACGCGCGAGATCGAGCAGCGCGGTGCCCACCGTTCCTGAGGCGCCGATGACGAGGATCGTGGCGCCCGGCGCGAACTTGCGGTAGCGGGTGAGCATCTGGAAGGCGGTGAGATAGGCGAGCGGAATGCACACCGCTTCGGCGGGATCGACGCCGGACGGCACGGTCACAAGATACTGCGCCGGCCGGATTGCAATTTGCGTGTAACCGCCGACAACGCACAGATCGGCAACCATGTTACCTTCGCGCAGCGACGTGACGCCCGGCCCCGTCTTTTCGATCACGCCCACCAATTCATAGCCGGGTGTGAAGGGCAGGGGTCCCTTGAAATCCGGATAGCGGCCAGTGCGGATGAAGCAATCGGTAAAGCCCGTGCCTGCAGCCAGCACCTTGATGCGGACTTCGCCGGCGCCGGGCTCGGGGATGTCCCGCTCTTCGACCAACTCGAGAACCTCGGGACCGCCGAAGCGGGAGATGCGGATATGTCGATAGGGCATGTGAGCTTATAACGGAGTCCTTGCCGCCTGTCGCGCGCGTGCCTTAGTCGCGGTCCTGACGCAACTATCCGCACATGCGCTGAATGTCGCCGGGCACAGTTCAGGCCTTGCGCGGTGCGCGCAGCAATCCGATCGCCAGCAGCACCACGGAGACCGCGAGCAGGATCGCTCCGCCGTAAACCAGATTGACCATCGGAGTCGTGTGGTCCGGGTCGGTTCTCATCACCGTGAGGAAAAATCCTGCCGAGAGAAGCATGGCGGAAATCGGAACGCCCAGCCGCACGAACCAGCGAAAGAGTCCGGGAAGCGTGGCGTAGTCGGCCAGGATTTGGACGATCAGGGACAGAAGAATGATGACGCCCGCATGGGCGTGTCCCGCGCGTTCGAAATCCTGCACCATCGGCTTGTCGATATATTGGCTCGTGGGTCCGAGCAGCGACTTGAGAAGAAAATAGCCGCCATATTCGATTGTCGGAACGAGAATGAGTATCAATCCCGCCATTGTTCTTGCCGCGCGGCTCATAGCGTCCCCCATCGTGCGGATCCGCGGATGCTCCCACGGAATCGTGGCGAACGTTACCGTTTTCGCGGGGCGCCGGAAAGCGGGGAGGGCGCGCTCTATCCGCCGCCGGTGCGGACGACGACAACGATCAAGGCGATCCACAGACACGCGCCGGGCACGACCTGGACCTCTGCGCGTTCGCGCATGCGCCGCAATCCGTCGATCGACGGTCTTGCCGCTTTTTCCCAGGCGCTGACAAAATTCGACATGCGCGCTTGTCTCTATCGGGTGTCGTGATCGGTCGTCCCGTTCAGCCCGGCAACAGTCGCTCCATCCGGGCGATCTCGTCCTTGATCCGGAGTTTGCGCTTCTTCAGCCGCGCGATGAGCAACTCGTCGCACAGACCCGCGTTTGACAGCAGCGAAATGGCATCGTCGAGATCGCGATGACGTTGCGCGACCTCGGCTTGTCGCAATCGCAGCGCGGCCGCTTCGAATGCGAGGAGGTCCGTCGCGTGGGGCTCGGGAATTTGGCGTTCGGTTTCGGCCGCCCGTGGCGACGGTGCGGTCGGAACCGATTGAAAATTGCTCTTGGAATCCAGCTGTTCGGCGGAACGCATAGCTACACCCTTTCGAATGTGTCTCTGCTTCCCTATCGAACCCCAGCCACCCAGGCCGTTACTCGTTCGATACGCACGAATCGAGTCGGCTTTATCGTTAAGAATGTATTAATATGCTCGAAAAATGGTTAAAGTCAAGCGAATCCTTCCTTGTACGGACAAAGGGACGGGCGGGGCGCAAGCGGCCTGCGCCATCCGTTTCGCCCGCCCTTATGCTTAGAAGATTCTTCACCGCAGCACGGTAACCTCCTCACGCGTCTCATGCGGGCCTCGGGGGTGCTTGCGATGGGCTGTTTGTCGTCACGTGTGTGGAGCGACCGGCTGACAGGCGCGCAAATTTTCGCGCGTTCCTGGAGGCGCGCGCCACGATGACAAATCCCAGCTTCATGGCGGTGAACCTGCTGATTGTCGACGACAATCGCAACATGCGTACGCTGTTGCGGACGGTCCTTCGCGCTATCGGGATCAAGCAGATCCACGAAGCGGCCGACGGCAATTCCGGCTATGCCGAACTGCTGAGATGCAAGCCGGACATCGTCATCACCGATCTTTCGATGCAGGGCGCGGACGGCATCGAATTCACGCGAAAGGTCAGGCTTTCGCGCGACAGTCCGGATCCGTTCGTTCCCATCCTCATGGTGACGGGTCACACGGAACGCGCGCGCATCGAGGCCGCGCGGGACGCGGGCGTCACGGAATTCCTGGCGAAACCCATCACGGTCCAAAGTCTGCTCGACCGCTTGATCAAGATCGTGGAGCGGCCGCGACCGTTCGTTCGCAGCGAAGCGTATTTCGGACCGGACCGCAGGCGCCGCCGGAGCGATTCCGGCGCCGCGCCGCGGCGCCGCCGGGACGATCGGGCCGAAACGGTGGAAATCGAGTGACCGCCAAAGGCGGCATCGCCGAAGCCCCGGCGCAGGTGGTCGATTGTTAAGGAAATTCCAGTAATCCTGGCGGGCGATAAGCATCACCGGACCATACCGATGGTTGTGCCGTTCACGCGATTTAGAGCGATCGAGGGTCCCATGGACCGTCGGGAGCTCGAAGGCGTCTTGCGCGCGCACGAACGCTTCCTGGGCCATCTGCCCAACGGCAAGCGCGCGAGCCTGCTGCGTTGCGACCTGTCGAATGTCGATCTGGCGGACCAGAACCTCGCGGAGGCCGACCTCACCGGCGCCACGCTGTGCGGCGCCGATTTGAAATTCGCCACTCTCGAGCGGGCCCATCTCTATTGCGCCGATATGAGCAATGTCGACGGCCGCCACGCGAACTTCATGCATGCCGACATGCGCGGCGCAAATCTCAAGAACAGCAATTTTTCCTACGCCAAGCTCGACCATGCGGATTTCCGCGCGGCGCGCCTGGCCGAGATGAGCGCGCTGGGGAAGTTCGAGATCATCGACCGGAACACCTCCGCCGATTGCGTGGATTTCAGCTATTGCTCGCTGCGCGGCGCGTCGTTCGATCAGGCCAATCTGAAAGGCGCCAACTTCACGGGCGCATTCCTTCACGGAACGACGTTCAGGGGCGCGCGCATGAGCGACGCCAAGTTCGACAAAGCGGTCCTGATCGACGTCGACTTGGGCGATCTGCAGTTGCCTACTGCGGCGCTTAGAAACTGCATCGGCGCGCCGTCCCCCGAAGCCACCGGCAGGGTGCCTCATTTACTCGTGCGGCTCGAAGCGCATCAGCGCTGGATTTCCAGCGACGCGCGCGCGGGCACCAGCGCCATTCTCGACGGCGAGGATCTTCGGCCGCTGGAGACCGGGATCGGAAAATTCCAGCTGACCGCGATTTCGGCGCGCAACGCCGTTGCGGTGGGAATGAACCTCTCGGGGGCCCAGCTCCAGGGCGCCGATTTTACGGGCGCCGATCTGCGGGACGTGAATTTCGAAGGCGCGGATCTGCGCGGCATAAACTTTCGCGACGCCAACCTCGCGCATGCGCGTTTCGCATCGGCCGATCTGACGTCGCTGCGGCTCGATTCGGGCGCGATGCAAGCCTCCGATTTCACGGGAGCAAGACTGACGCGAAAGCAGTTCACGGACGCCCTGCTGGACGCGGGCGCCGATCCGCAGCCGTAGGCCTGCAGAACCCGCCCCTCGCACGCTCGCAATGTCGGACCCCTCCAGCAATCTCCGGGTTCCACCGCGAGGCGCCGGTCATCGCGGAATCTCGATGGCGCAGCGTTCACCCAAAAGGCATTGGACGCATTTCGGATTTCGGGCCCGTCATGATAGAGACGGCGGAATTGCGACAGGGGCCGCGCGGCTTGGCGAGAACGCTTTACCTGCATATTGGATCCGGTAAGACGGGCACGAGCGCCCTTCAGGATATATTGGGGCGCCACGACAACAGCGTGGTGATCTACCCCAAGGCCGGAAGGTCGAAACACGGCTCGCACCACAATCTCGTCTTTAATTTTTTCCAGGAACATGCGCGATTGGACGTGATCCGTGAAGACGCCGATCTCCTCCTGGCCAGGATCGCAGAGGAGGCACGACAATCGCAGCGCGATCTGGTGATCAGCTCGGAGGCGCTGGCTGGGCAGCGCGATCTCAACGACTTTGTCAGCGCACTGCTTCGCCATCTCGCCCCGGAATCGTTCCGCGTCGAACTCGTGGTGGTCGTCCGGGAGCATTTCGAACGCGCGGCGTCAGCCTATAACCAGCGCGTCAAAGGCGCCGAAACGCGCGAGCGGCGGGACCCCGACAAGTTCCTCGCGGAGCAGACCCCCGCGCTCGGCTATGCGGGGTGGCTGCGCAGGCTCGCGAGAACCGGATTCGATATCGCAGTGCTGAACTATCATCCGGCCGGCGATTGCGTGGCCCGCGTGCTGGGGCATTTCGGATTTTCACCCGGTCAGATCGGCGATGCGCCGCGTCTCAATCCCTCACTGAGCCGGAAGGCGCTTATCGCGGTGCTGGCGGCAAACAGGGTTGCGCCGTCGATTCCGGATCGGAATGCGATCTTTTCCGCCTTGCGCCAAATGCCGGGCTTCTACGGTCCGTCCCGGCCGGTGTTCGGCGCGGAAGCCGCCGTCGAAGCGGAACGCAAATTCGCTCAGGACAGGAATTTCTTGCGGAAGCAATTCGGCGTGGCGTTTCCCGCGCCCAACCTTGCGAGGATAGGCAATGCATTTGTCGTCGACGGGCCGGAGCTTTCCGAAATCGCCGACGCGACCAGCGAACTCGGCGATCTGGGCGCGGCTGTCCGGGAAGAGGCCGGCCGATATTTGCGGCATGCGGCGGTTGAGGCTGCGGAAGAGCCCGCGCCTTAGCCCGCCGCGACAAACGGGATTTCGGAACTTGCCTTGGAGCGATGCCGCTACCGGCTTTTTTCGAGCAGAAGCCGGACGCCAAATCCCACGAAGACGATGCCGGTCACCCGATTGAGAACCTTTGCCACGCGGGGTTTCTGCAGCCAGCTTGAAAGCGAATGCGTGGCCGTCACCAATATTGCGAACCAGCACAATCCTTCCGCCGCGTGAATGGCGGCCAGCAGCATGCTGAATCGACTGACGGATATGTTAGCCGGGATGAACATCGGCAGGAAGCTCACGTAAAAAACGCCGATCTTCGGGTTGAGCAGGTTGGTGAGGAATCCCCGAAGGAACCATCGGCCCGGATTGTCTCCCGGCGAGGATTCGCGCGGGTCGGAACGGGCGATCGTGCTTGCTGAGTGGGACTTGCTGCCGACCAGAAGCATGACGCCGAGGAAAATCAGGTAGCAGGCGCCGGCGATGCGGACGAGCGTGTAGGCGAGGTGGGATGCGCTCAGCAATTCGCCCAAACCCAGTGATACGGCGAGGCCCCAGACCAGGCAACCGAGACAAATTCCCGCCGCGGCAAGCATCGCCCGCCTGGCACCGTCAACGGCGGCGGTTCGGAGGACGAGCGCCGTATCGAGCCCCGGCGTGATGGTCAGCAATCCGGCCGCGGCGATGAACGCCAGCAACGCCTGCGATATCGTCAAAACATTCCCCCCTGGCCGCCTA
>JBEKLK010000227.1:0-6024 GCA_050010235.1 Rhizomicrobium sp. | reverse complement strand
TATCGCCGTCGACGTTGACGCAGATGGCGTCGAACATCACTGTTCCGTTCCTTTTCGATGGCGTAGGACCCGGCGGTTCGGCCGGCCTGTGCACCCTGAACGTCGCCGGCTCGCCCATTGCGTGTTCACCCAGCGAAGTCGTAGCGTCACCGAATTCTCAGCTCGATTTTCTCCTCCTGCCGAAGACGGCCGCTGAGCTTGGCCTGACGGGCTACGCGAAGGAATTGTTTCCCTATGTCAATGCTGCGCTCGCCAACGACGCTCAACTCGGCGCTGGCGTGATTGCGGGAGTTACGAGCAACATTTCGGCACAGCAGGTATATTCCTCGTTCGCACCCGACGTGACGGGAGCGACTCGGGCGACGGCCATCGCCTTGACCGATTCCGCGACCAACGTCGTGGCGGCGCGCCAGCGCGAGCTGAACATGTACGCCAACCAGGAAGGCGACACGACACTCTGGGGCCAGGAATTCGTGCAGCGGCTCGACCAGGACAATTCAGCAAGCGCGATCGGGTATGACGATTCGGGCTTCGGCTTTGCCCTCGGCGTGGATACCGGCGATCCGTCGGACGGCCGCTATGGCCTCGCCTTCACGTTCTTCTCCGGCAGTTCCTCGACCAAGGAACAGGTCGTTTCCAAGACCGCATCCGAATTCTACATGGCCACGTTCTATACGAATTGGCGCGGCAGAGGGCTGTTCTTCGATTCGCAGTTGACGGCTGCGTGGGCCACGCTGGCGAGCCAGCGGTTCATCGATGTCGGAGGCGTATCGCGCGATGCGCAAGGGAACAGGCCGGCCGCGGTGCTCGCAGGCAGCGTGACCACGGGCGGAATCTTCAACCTGGGCAGCACGGTGATCTCCCCGCAATTGGACATCGACGGTCTGACCATGCGTGAAGACGGCTACAGCGAAGGCGGCGGCCAGGACCTCACCGGCGGCGACGGCTTCGATCTGCGGGTCGCACCCAACTATGCCAATTCGGCGCGCGCCTTCCTCGGCGTCGATTTTCGCCAGGACATCAATCTCGGCGATTTCTATCTGCAACCGGAAGCACGTGCAGGCTATCGCTACGACTTCCTGGATGGTGCGCAGAAGCTGGATGCGAATTTCATAGGCGTCACCCCGGTCAGCCAGTTCACGATCGAGGGACCGGATCCGGCGAAAGGCAATTTTGTTCTGGGCACCGGCGTGGCCGTCACGACAGGCGCCTGGTCGGTCGGCTTGAGCTACGATTTCCTGCGCTCCAATCAGGGCAATTCGCAGCAGGACGGCATGCTCACGCTGTTGGGTCGTATCTGACGATTGGCGCATGATCCGGCGGCGAACCGCGTCGCCGGACTGCGCTTCAGGAGGGTCCTCGCACGACGTCGAGGAACCGCGCGACATGTTCCTCCGGCGTGGCGAAGGAACAGACAAGGCGTATCAGTGTGCGGCCGCCTGAGGGCGGCGCCCAGTCGAGAAACGTCGCCCCGGCGGCGCGCAGACGGGCCGCGACGTTGTCCGGCAGAAATACGAAAACGGCATTTGCCTCGACCGGATAGGCCAATTCGGCGCCGTCGATTTCGCCGAGCCCCTTGGCCAGGGTCCGCGCGAGACCGTTGGCGCGACCGGCCGTTGCCAGCCATCGACCGTCCTCCAGATAGCTCACAAGCTGCGCCGATACGAATCGCATTTTCGACGGGAGATGACCCGCTCTCTTGCGTCGGTACTCGAAATCGCGCACGTCGCCGGTATTGAAAAACACGACTGCTTCCGCGCAGAGCGCGCCGTTCTTCGTTGCCCCGAACGACAGCGCATCGATTCCTGCGCGCCATGTGGCATCCGCCGGCGAACAGCCGAGATGTGCGAGCGCGTTGGCGAAGCGCGCAC
Organism: Rhizomicrobium sp.; assembly: GCA_050010235.1. Classification (GTDB taxonomy): domain Bacteria; phylum Pseudomonadota; class Alphaproteobacteria; order Micropepsales; family Micropepsaceae; genus Rhizomicrobium. The sequence goes on along the minus strand of JBEKLK010000227.1, from coordinate 4,153 downwards.
CGTCCATATGGAGCTTGAGCCCATGCTTGCGCGCGACGCGGGCGATCGCTGCGATTTCGTCCAGCCTGTAGCAGGTGCCCGCTTCGGTGGCCTGCGTCAGGCTGATCATCGACGGCTGCTGATTGTGCACGCTGCCGACGGGGAAGCGGCTGAGCGCGATTTCGATGGCCGCCGGATCGAGCTTGCCGTTGCGCCCGTCCAGCGGCACGAGCTTGGCGCCCTGGCTGAAGAATTCCGGCGCGCCGCACTCGTCGACGACGATGTGCGCCTGCGCGTGGCACAGGATCGCGCCATGCGGCGGGCAAAGCGTGGCCAGCACGAGAGCGTTGGCAGCCGTGCCGGTTACCACCGGATAGACGGCGACATCGTGCTCGAACAATTCGGCCATGCGCGCGCGAAGCTTTGCCGTGATCGCGTCGTCGCCATAGGACGGGGCCGCCCCCGTATTCGCGGCACCGAGCGCGTCGAGGATTTCGGGGCTCGCGCCATAGGCATTGTCGCTGGTGAAATTCATGGGGCCTTGTCCCTCTCGCGAAAGGGCAAGCTAGCCGGGAAACCGGCCGCGCCCAATGCGGAATCGCCTCGTTCCGGATCCCGGGGGGACGCCCACTTCCCAGGACGCTCGTTTGATGCTGGAATCGCGGCATCGACATCCAGGACCGAATTCGCATGCCCCATCTCGACGATTTCCGCAGCGAAACGCGAACCTGGCTTGAGGCCAACTACCCGGCCTCCTTGCGCGAGCCGTCGACCAGCGAAGACGATGTGACGTGGGGCGGCAGGCGGGCGGTCTATAAGAATCCGGATGCCAAGCTGTGGCTCGACCGTATGGCGGCGCGCGGCTGGACGGCGCCGACATGGCCCAGGGAATATGGCGGCGGGGGGCTGACGCCCGAAGAAGCACGTGTGCTCAATCAGGAACTGGGACGCATCAACGCGCGGGTGGCGCTTGCTTCGTTCGGCATCTGGATGCTGGGTCCGGTTCTGCTCGAATACGCCAACGAAGAGCAGAAGCGCGAGCATCTGCCCAAGATCGTGCGGGGCGAAATCCGCTGGTGCCAGGGTTATTCCGAACCGGGTGCAGGCTCCGACCTCGCGAGTCTGCGCACGCGCTGCGAAGACAAGGGCGATCACTTCCTCATCAACGGCCAGAAGATCTGGACGTCCTACGCCAACCATGCCGACTGGATCTTCTGCCTCGTGCGCACCGACACGGCGAAGAAGCATGAGGGCATCTCGTTCATCCTGTTCGACATGACGACTTCCGGCGTAGAGCCGCGGCCGATCCAATTGATCTCCGGCAATTCCCCATTCTGCGAAACCTTCTTCACCGACGTGAAAGTGCCGAAGGCCAATCTCGTGGGACGGCTGAACGGCGGCTGGGAGATCGCCAAGCGCCTGCTGCAGTTCGAGCGCCAGAGCATTTCCTCGGGCACGCTGGGCAGTTCGGCGGGCATCGAAGTCGAGGACGTTGCGAAAGCCTATGTGGGCGAAGAGGACGGCAGGATCGCCGACTCCGATCTGCGCGCCCGTATCGCCCGGCACCGCATGGAGGCGCGCGCGTTCACGCTCACCATCCGGCGCGTCGAGGAAGACGCAAAAGCGGGACGGAATGTTGGACCCGCCACGTCGATCCTCAAATACGAGATGGCGAAGCTCAACCAGGAACGCTGCGAGTTGCTCGTCGAGGCCATGGGCCATCAGGGTCTCGGCTGGGAAGGCGAGGATTTCAAGCCGCGCGAGATCGCCGCGACGCGGGGCTGGCTGCGCTCCAAAGGCAATTCGATCGAAGGCGGCACGTCGGAGGTCAATCTCAATGTCGTTGCCAAGCGCGTGCTGGGACTGCTCGATCATCAATAGATTTGGATGAACGCCGTCGACAGAACGGCGAAGCTGGGAGAAACACATGTCGGCTGCAGAATCGCTCGATACCGGGCTCGAATCGTTTCGCGCGGAAGCCCGCGACTGGCTGGCAAAGAACTTTCCGCCGTCGCTTGCCAATGTCGATGTGGCGATGGCGAGTGCGATGGCCGGAATCAAGCCTTCGGGCAACGCCGGACTCTGGCAGGAGCGCATGGGCGCGAAGGGTTGGGGGACACCGACCTGGCCGAAACAATATGGCGGCGGCGGACTTTCGGCCCAGGAAGCGCGCATTCTCACGCAGGAAATGAACCGGATCGGCGCCAAGAATCCCATCGGCGGGATGGGCGTGATGATGTTCGGCCCTACCTTGCTGGAATACGGCAACGAAGAACAGAAATCCCGGCACGCTCCGGGAATCGTCACCGGTCAGGTTCGCTGGTGCCAGGGCTATTCCGAGCCGAACGCCGGCTCCGATCTCGCGGCGTTGCGCACGCAGGCGGTGGACAAGGGCGACCATTTTCTCGTCAACGGCCAGAAGATCTGGACCAGCGGCGCGCAATATGCGGATTGGTGTTTCTGCCTGGTGCGAACCGACAACACGAAGAAGCACGAAGGCATCTCCTTCCTCCTGATCGACATGCGCTCTCCCGGCATCGAAGTGCGGCCGATCAAATTGATCTCCGGCTTCTCGCCCTTCTGCGAAACATTCTTCACCGACGTAAAGGTGCCGAAGGAAAATCTGATGGGGCCGCTGAACGGCGGCTGGACCATCGGCAAGCGCCTGCTCCAGTTCGAGCGCGCCGGTCTCGGGTCTGGCGGCGGCACCGCGGGGCGCGGCGGCGACGCACGCGGGCTCGATCAGATCGCAAAGGACTATCTGGGCGTCGACGAGAAAGGCCGGATCGCGGACCCCGACCTGCGCGCCCGCATCGCGCAACACCAGATGGACGCCAAGGCGTTTGCGCTCACCATCCAGCGCGCGCAGGCCGAGGCGAAGTCGAACATGAACCCCAGCGCCGTCACTTCGATCATGAAGAATGCGGGCTCGCGGCTGCAGCAGGATCGCGCCGAGTTGCTGCTCGAAATCATGGGCCATCAGGGTTTGGGCTGGGAAGGCGAGGGCTTCGCGGGCGACGAAATCGCGGCGACGCGCGCGTGGCTGGGCGGCAAGGCCGTCACCATCTATGGCGGCACGTTCGAGATCCAGAACAACATCATCGCCAAGCGGATCCTTGGCCTGCTCGATCATCAATAATCACCGGTGGGACACGAACAATGGCAGTTTTGAACGAAGAACAAACCATGCTGCGCGATGCGGCGAAGTCGTGGGTGAGCGAGAAATCGCCCGTGACCGCCTTTCGCAAATTGCGTGACAGCGGCAATGCCGACGGTTTCGACCACGCGGCTTGGCGCGAAATGGCCGAGATGGGCTGGGCCGGAATCCTGATTCCGGAAGAATTCGGCGGTTCCGGGCTCGACTATCTGACTCTCGGTCTTGTGCTCGAGGAAACGGGCCGCACCTTGACCGCATCTCCGCTGGTGTCGACAGCGCTTGTCGCGACAACTGCGTTGCTGCTCGGCGGCAACGCAGAACAGAAAAAGGAATGGCTGCCGAAATTCGCCAGCGGCAACGCGATCGGCACCTTGGCCCTCGACGAAGGTCCACATCACGCGCCCGCGAAGACGGGGCTGGCGGCTGCTCGCGACGGCAAGGGCTGGAAGCTCTCGGGCAAGAAGTCTTTTGTGCCGGATGGCGGTGCAGCGGATGTGATCGTTGTCGCCGCACGCACGAGCGGCAAGCCGGGCGATACGAACGGGATCACATTGTTTCTCGTGGCCGGTACGGCGTCGGGCCTCACGCGTCAGAAATTGAAGGCCGTCGACAGCCGCGGCGTCGCAAACCTCGCCTTCGACAATGTCGCGGTGGGTCCCGAAGCCATGCTCGGCACGGTCGATCAGGGATTCTCCGTTCTGGAGTCCGTGCTCGATCGTGCGCGTGCCGGGCTCGCCGCCGAAATGCTGGGCGCGGCAGTGCAATCTTTCGAAGTCACGCTCGACTATCTGAAGACGCGCGTGCAGTTCGGCCAGGCGATCGGCACGTTCCAGGCGTTGCAGCATCGGGCCGCCAAGATGTTCACGGAACTCGAACTCACGCGGTCCTGCGTCGAGGCGGCGCTGGTGGGAATCGATCGCGGCGCCAACGACATTCCCGCGCTCGCGTCGCTCGCGAAGGCCCGGACATCGGAGCTCTGGCATCTCGTCTCCAACGAGATGGTGCAGATGCATGGCG
>JBEKLK010000226.1:0-6035 GCA_050010235.1 Rhizomicrobium sp. | reverse complement strand
CGTATTCCATCTTGTTCTTGATGCCGCCAAACGCGACCATGGGCGGCTTGTTGTTGGTGAGCTTGAACACGCCGCCCAGCAGCACCGGCACATATTCGAATTTCGCGCCGGTGCGCGCTTCGATCTCGGGGATCACCTTATGGGACAGATAGGCGTTCGGGCTGCCGAAATCGAACAGGAATTGGACGCGTGTCATCACCAGGTCTCCCGATAGGGTCGCAGATCGAGTTCGAAGGTCCAGCCGTCGCGCGTCTGGCTGTGCAGATTCCAATAGGCGTTCGCGACCGATTCCGGATCCATCAACTGGTCGGGCTCGAGCTTCGCCAGCGCCGCTTCGCCGCCGCGCGCTTTGATGCGCTCGCGCACGAAGGCCGTGTCGACACCCGCATCGATGATCAAATGCGCGACATGGATGTTCTTTGGGCCCAATTCGCGGGCCATGCTTTGTGCCACGGCGCGCAGGCCGAATTTGGCGCTCGCGAACGCCGCATAGCCGATGCCGCCGCGCAGGCTGGCGGTCGCGCCCGTGAACAGGATTGTGCCCTTGCCGTGGGGCAGCATCAGCCGCGCGGCCTCTCGCCCCGCCAGAAAGCCGCCATAGCACGCCATCTCCCACACTTTGCGGAAAACCCGCTCGGTGGTTTCGAGGATGGGGAAGTTCACATTCGCGCCCGGATTGAACACGCACACTTCCAGCGGCGCCGTCTCGTCGGCCGCTTTGAGAAACTGGGTGACGTGCTCTTCCTTGCGCGCATCGAGCGCGCGGGCCACGCAGCGGCCGCCTTCCGCTTCGATCGCCTGGGCGAGCGGCGCCAATTTCTCCGCCGTGCGGCGTCCCGCGAACACGATATAGCCTTCTCGGGCGAACTTCTTGGCGATGGCCGAACCAATGAAATCGCCTGCGCCGATGATCGCCGCCGTGGCATTGCGCTGCTGCATGGAGAACCTTCCAAATCTCTTCCGGTGTCATGGCGCGAATGCGCCTGCGACACAGAGTTTTGAGAGTTTAAGAGTAGCAGGTTGGTACGGCGTTGCAACGCGCGGACGCTATTCCCGCAAGCCGTACCCGATCGAGAACAGCCGCCAGACCGTGACGGCCATCACGACCGCGAGCGCCAATGTGACGCCAACACCCAGCCATTCGTTCGCTTCGTTGAAGCCGATCATCGCGTGGCGCAATCCGTTGATGAAATAAAAGAACGGATTGGCGTAGGCCATCCAGCGCATCCAGCCTGGCAGCATGTTCACGGTGTTGAAGACGCCGCCGATGAAGGAAAGCGGCGTGATGAAGAACACGTTGAGAATGGTGAGCTGCTCGAAATTGTTTGCCCAGAGCCCGATGATGATTCCCAGCAACCCGAACACGACCGAAACGGACACGACCCAGTAAAGGAATTCCGGCACGCTCTGGATCGAGGTGGCGCCGAACAGCGCCGCTATAATCAGGATGCCGATCGCCGTGATCACCGAGCGCGCAATCACCACCGACAATACGCCTGCGATCATTTCCGCATAGGAGAGAGGCGAAACCAGCGATTCCTCCACATAGCGCAGGAAGCGCGAGAAATAGATCTGCGACGAGGATTGCAGGAACGCTGCGTTGACGATGTTCATCATCAGGATTCCCGGCAGCACGAATTCCAGATAGCGGTGCCCGCCGATATGGGCGATGCGCCCGCCCACCACGAAGCCGAAGATGAAGATGAACAGCAGCGCCGAAATCCACGGCGCGATGAACGCCTGAACGGGAACGCGCATCAGCCGCGACCATTCGCGGCGTACGATCGTCCACAACCCGATCCAGTTGACCAGAGGACCCACTTCGTTCACGGCGCTGCCGTCACTCATGCCGCGGGCACCATGGCGTGATCGGGCTCCGCGCCGGTTGCGCGCAGATAGGCTGCCTCGAGGCCGCCCGGCTCGTCGACGAATTCCTTCTTGGGTCCGTGCCGCACGATCTTGCCGTCATAGATGATGGCGATGGTCTGGCAAAGCCGCTCGATCTCCTCCAGATAATGGGAGGTAAGGAAGATCGTCTTGCCTTCCTTGTTCAACTCCTGGAGATAGCGCCACAGATCGCGGCGCAACTCGACATCGACCCCCGCGGTCGGCTCGTCGAGGATCAGGAGCTGGGGATCGTGGATGAGCGAGCGGGCCAGGATCACGCGGCGCTTGAGCCCGCCCGAGAGATCGCGGAACTGCTTCTTGGCATGCGCCTCGAGATCGAATTTCTCGATCAGCATGTCGACGCGCGCATGCCGCTCCGCCGCTTTCATGCCGAAATAACCGCCCATCCAGTCGATGATGTCGTAGACCTTGGCGAAGGTGTCGACGTTGAATTCCTGCGGCGACATGCCGATCAACCGGCGCGCATCGCGATAGCGCTTCACGGCGTCCACGCCGAAAATCTCGATCGTACCGGAGGTCGGCGTCGCAATCCCCGTGATGCAATGAATCGTCGTCGACTTGCCGGCCCCGTTGGGGCCCAGGAATCCGAAGAAATCTCCTGGAGCCACCTCCAGCGACAAATCGTCGACCGCGAGCGTGCCGCGGCGATAGAGCTTGGTCAGATGGGATATCTTTAAGGCGGGAGTCATTTCAACTCATCTTGGAGTGCGCGCACTATACAGACCGGGCCGGATTGCGAAAGGATTCTGCTATTTCTTGCGTGTCCGCACCTTCGGCGCGCCCCAGCTGTGCGGCGGCGGAACTTCGCCGCCTCCGGGCCGGATCGGCCGCGCCGGGTAACCCCCCAGGCTTATGAGCCTGTCATACATGACGATGGCGCCCGCCATGCCCACATTGATGGAGAATTTCGTGGGGATTTTCACGACAAACTCGCAACGGGCGAGCGTGGCCTCCGACAGCGACATCCGCTCGGACCCGAACACATAGGCCGCACGCAGCGGGTGGCGGAAGCGCGGCAGGTCGACCGCCTCGTCCGTGATCTCCACCCCCACGATCCGGCAGCCCTGGGGCAGCCGGAACTCGCCGGCCGAACCGAACTCGTAGATGGGCAGATGGCCCTCGGCGCTCGAAGTGTCCGATTGGGCGTCGGCCAGCCGCACCTTGCCGTCGATCGTGAAGAAGAAGCTGGCGCCGAACGCATGGGAGATGCGCAGAAGATTGCCGAGGTTCATCGGCTTGGAAATCCCGTCGACCCCGACTGCGAAATAGCCGCGCATGTCCCCTCTGCTTTGCGCTATGAGTGATGCGTCTTAGACCCCGGAGCCGTGCTTGGCCAACCCCGTTCTTGTCGAAATCACGCGCGGGCCGCTGGTGGAGAGCATCCATCGCGGCGCAATCGCCATCGCAAATGCGGTCGGCGCGGTTGTCTTTGCGCTGGGCGACGTAGAACAGGCCGTTTATCCGCGCTCCTCGCTGAAGCCCATCCAGGCGATCCCGCTGCTCGAATCCGGCGCGGCCGATGCGTTCGGCTTGAGCGACGAGGACGTGGCGATCGCCTGCGCCTCGCATTCCGGCGAACCGATGCACACCACGCGCGTTGCGACGTGGCTCGCGCGCATCGGCTGCACGGCGAACGATCTCGCCTGCGGCCCCCATCCGGTCCGCTACGAACCCGTCTGGGCGGAGATGGTCAAGCGCGGCGAAGCGCCGACCCGCATCCACAACAATTGCTCGGGAAAGCACACGGGATTTCTGACGGTTGCGCGGCATTGGGACGTCGCAACGGCGGGATACGAGATGCACGATCACCCCGTGCAGCGCGCGGTCGCGAAAGCGCTCGGGGAACTGTCCGGCATCGGCGGCGAGCTTCCCTGGGGCGTGGATGGTTGCGCCGCACCCAATTTCGCGCTGTCGCTTGCGGGATTTGCGCGCGCACTAGCAAAGCTTGCGGCGCCAGCCGGACTGCCCGCGCCGCGCGCCAAAGCCGCGCACCGGATCGTGCGCGCGATGACGGCGCATCCCGAACTCGTGTCCGGCACGGGACGGGTTTGCGCCATCCTGATGCGCGCAGCCCAGGGCCGCGCGGCCGTGAAGACGGGCGCCGAAGGATTTTTCGCCGCGATGATTCCGGAACTGGGCTTCGGCGTTGCGCTCAAGATCGACGACGGCGCGGGCCGCGCCTCGGAAACCACGATGGCCGCGATCCTCGACAAGTTCGGCCTGCTGGGCGACGACAAGGCCGCACAGGACGTGATGCACGCGCCCGTCACCAATACGCGCAACGCGATCGTCGGCGAACGCCGGCCTGCCGCGGCACTCCGGGATGCGGCCATTCCCGGGCGGTGACTTCTCGGTTGGAGCGCTGCCGACGCCGTTTTTAACGCAGAGGTCGCAGAGGTTTCGCGGAGGACGCGATGGCCCTGCGGCCTCTGCGCTTCCTCTGCGACCTCTGCGTTAAAATCTTCCTTCTTTAAGCATATTGCTACTGACCATCCTGCTGCTGCGGCGCGGCCTGGGCGGCTTGCGGCTTGCCCGGCACATAAGGTTCGACCGAGCGGATGAAGCAGGTATTTCCCATGCCTGCGCCGTTATGCACGACCTGGTCGCCCCGTCTGAGGCAATCCAGATCGGTGTTACCGAACGACTTGAAACCCGCGCCCATATCGAAGTCGATGCGGGGGCAAGGTCCGTTCAGACCCACCTTGAACTTGTGATGGAAGATGTCTTCCACGATCAGGGTCTGCCGGTCGATGACGTCCCAGTTGTAAATCTGCTTGATCACCAGACAGGCCGATTGCTGCGCTATCGCCGGCGCGGACACGAAACCCGCCAGCAACACGATTGCCGAATATCCGATTCTCATGTGCGAGCTCCCGCGGATCACGGTTTCGATTGCTGCGCGTCCTGTTGCGCCTTCGCGGCCGCGTCGGCCGACTCCATCGCCGGCGTGTACGGGACAATGCTTGTGATCGGACAGCGATTGGGCATCGCCTGACTGCGGATCAGCACGTAGTCCCCCGGAGTGAGACAGCTGAGCTCGGTGCCGCCAAACGACTTGAATCCGACCCGCTCCTTGAACCCCAGCTCGGGGCAAGCGATCATCAGGCTCATCTTGAATTTCTGATGCGTGTCGTCCTCCACGATCATCGTCTTGCTGTCGATCACCTTCCAGTTCGAGATACGACCAAGCTCAAGGCAGGCTGAATCGGCCCGCGCCGGCGTCGATATCGCTGATGCCGAGATGACGGCGGCGAACCCCAATGCAGCCAAAGCCGGAGCAGCCAGGAAATACGTTCTCATCGTTCATATCCTTCGAATAGGCACGCCCCTTCGGAACTATAACCAAATTGGCGGCCCGAGGGTTCACAGAAAATCGCAGGGGCAGCCCGGGCCGCGCGGCTTGGCGCGGGCGGCCGGCCTCTCTAAGGTCCGCCGGATTGTCATTGCCAGCCTCGGGAGAACCCCATGAAAGCCGCCCTTTGCACCCATTACGGTCCGCCGGAGGAAATGGTCGTCCAGGATGTGCCGAGCCCGTCGCCCCGCAAGGGCCAGGTCGTCGTCACCGTGAAGGCCTGCGGCGTGAATTTCCCGGACGTGCTGATGATCCAGGACAAATACCAGTTCAAGCCTGCGCTGCCCTTTTCGCCGGGCGGCGAGATCGCGGGCATCGTGAAGGAAGCAGGCGAAGGCGTGACCGCGTTCAAGCCGGGCGACCGGGTGATCGTGTCGATCGGCTCCGGCGGTTTCGCGGAAGAGGCGGTGGCCGATGCGGCGCGTTGCGTACCGATGCCAAGCAATCTCGATTTCGACGTGGCGTCGTCGTTCTTCGTCACCTACGGCACGTCTTATTACGCGTTGAAGGATCGCGCGCATATCAAGCCGGGCGAGTCTCTGGTGGTGCTGGGCGCAGCCGGCGGCGTGGGCCTTTCGGCCGTCGAGCTGGGCCACGCGATGGGCGCGCGCGTGATCGCGGCAGCCTCGAGCCAGGAGAAAGTCGATCTCGCCAAGAAGCACGGCGCCGATGACGGCTTTGTCTATCCGACCGGAGCCTTGTCGCGCGACCAGCAGAAGGCGCTCTCCGAAGACATCAAGCGATTGACGGGCGGCAACGGCGCCGACGTCCTCTA
>JBEKLK010000225.1:0-6039 GCA_050010235.1 Rhizomicrobium sp. | reverse complement strand
AAGTAGTAATCAATTCCCGCGACACTCGGTATGGGGTGATCTTCGAAAGGAGCAGTCCGCTCTCGGGCTCTGACCGGCCGGCGGCTCACAATCATGCGCGACGAGACCATTTCCATCCATGCCGGCTACGAAACGGACCCGACGACGAAATCGGTTGCGGTTCCGATTTACCAGACCGTTGCTTACGAATTCGATAGCGCGGATCACGGCGCGGCGCTGTTCAACCTCGAAACGCCGGGCAACATTTATAGCCGCTTGGGAAACCCCACCACCGCCGTGCTGGAGCAGCGCGTGGCGGCCCTGGAGCTGGGGCGGGATGCCCTCTGCGTGGGCTCGGGAATGGCGGCGATCCACTATGCCGTCGCCAATCTTGTCGAAGCCGGAACCAATATCGTCACCCTGCCGCAGCTTTATGGCGCGACCGTCACCCTGTTCGAGCACGTCTTCCGCAAGCAGGGCGTCGATGTCCGTTTTGCCGCGAGCGACAATCCCGCGGACGTCGAAAAACTGATCGACGAGAATACGCGGGCCGTCTACTGCGAAAGCATCGGCAATCCGGCCGGAAACATCGCCGACATCGAAGCGCTGGCCGAAGTCGCCCATCGCAACGGCGTGCCGCTGATCGTCGACAACACGATCGCAACACCCGTCCTGCTCAAGCCCATCCGCTACGGCGCCGACATCGTCGTGCATTCGCTGACGAAGTTCATCGGCGGCCACGGCACCACCATGGGCGGCGCGATCGTGGACAGCGGGAGATTCCCCTGGATCGAGCACCGCAAGCGGTTTCCCATGTTGACCGCCCCGGAGCCCGCTTATCACGGCGTCGTCTATACGGAGCAATATGGAGACAGCGCCTATATCGCGCGCTGCCGGACGGTCTGTCAGCGCAATACCGGCTCCGTGCTCTCGCCGCTCAGCGCCTTCCTGTTGCTGCAGGGAATCGAAACCTTGCCGCTCCGGATGGAACGCCACGTCAAGAACGCGACGCGCGTCGCAGGATATCTGAGCACGCATCCGCGCGTAGAATGGTGCCAATATCTGGCCAATGTGAACGACCCCTGCCATGCGCTGGCCAAGAAATATCTGGCGGGACGCGGCGGGTCGTTCCTGACTTTCGGGCTCAAAGGCGGCTTCGAGGCCGGCCGCCAATTTTACGATGCGCTGAAGCTCATCAAACGGCTGGTCAATATCGGCGACGCGAAATCGGTCGTCTGCCATCCGGCTTCCACCACGCATCGCCAGCTGACGCCTGCCGAACTGGAGCGCGCCGGCGTGAAGCCGGAGATGATCCGGCTCAGTGTCGGCATCGAGCACATGGACGACCTCATCGAGGACCTGTCTCAGGCGCTCGAAGCGGTCGACGTCGCGATGCCGTGCCCGGCCGCGCCGGTCATGCAGCCGCGTCTCGTGGCGGCGGGATTCTGATTCATGCCGGTGCTGACGGATCGGGGACAATGGGGCCGGTACGCGCCGGGCCATGCGCTCGACCGCACCATCCGCATCGGGCTCGTCAACAACATGCCGGATTCCGCGCTCGAAAACACCGAGCGGCAGTTCCGCACCATGCTGGCCGCCGCCGCGACCGACGCGCAGGTGGAGATCAGCTATTTCTCATTGCCGGGAGTACCGCGCGGAGAAGCCGGAGAGCATCATCTGCTCGACCGTCGCTATCGCGATGTCTCCGAATTGTGCAACGCGCAGCTCGACGGCGTGATCGTCACCGGGACCGAGCCGAAATTGCCCGACCTGCGCCGGGAGCCCTATTGGGGCGCGATGGCGGAATTGTTCGACTGGATCGCGCAGGACGGTCCGCCCGCGATTTTCTCCTGTCTCGCAGCCCATGCGGCGGTGTTGCATTTCGACGGCATCGAGCGCCGGCGTTTGCCGCAAAAGCGCTTCGGCGTGTTCGAGCACGGCGTGGTCTGCCCGCACGAACTCACCCAGACGGTGGCGCCCGTCCTCAAGATTGCGCATTCCCGCTGGAACGAAGTTTCCGCCGACGCGCTGGAGCAGCATGGCTATCGGGTTCTCACCTATTCGCCGGACGCCGGAGTGGATCTGTTCGTCACGCGCAAGCGCAACCTCCTGTTGTTTTTCCAGGGACATCCGGAATACGACCCGCTGTCGCTGTGGCGCGAGCACAAGCGCGATGTCAGGCGTTTCCTGACAGGCGAGCAGGATGCCTATCCGCTCATGCCGGAGGGATATTTCACCGCGTCCGAAGCCGACGAGCTGGCGCGCTTTCGGGATCGCGCAGGCGCCCGGCGCCGGCCCGAAATCATGCGCGATTTTCCATCGCCGCTGAACCGCACCGCAAGTTTCAGCGAACGCCGGGGGTCGGCGATCGGAATATTCCGCGCCTGGCTTCATATGCTGGCGAAAACAAGGATTGCGTGGAGCTTCCATTCGGAAGGCCGGGAGGCGGCGCAATTGACGCGCCGCGCTGGAACGTGAGCGCGGAACCGTCGGCGATATCCGGACCCCAGCGCCGGCCGGATCTGGCGGTTGGCGTTGCCGTGGCGCCGGGTGCCCTGGAACGCGATGCGGTCCGCGCGACGATCGTCGAATGCCTGAGCGGAATCTGGTCGCGCACCTTGCAGACCTCGCCGATCCTTCCGGAGAGCGATTTCTTCGACCTCGGCGGCGACTCGTTGCTCGCGGTCGGCTTGTTGCTGGAGATCGAGCAGGAATTCGGTCAGAAGTTTCCGATCACGACGATCTACGACGCGCCGACCGTCGCCGAACAGGCGGACTTGATCGAAAGCGGGCAGGTGGCGAAATTCTCGCCGCTGGTGCTTCTCAAACCCGGCGAAGGCGGATCGCCTCTCTTCATCGTGCACGGAATCGGCGGAACGGTCATCGAACTGGCCGCGCTGGGAAAACAGATCCGGACGGACGGCCCCGTTTACGCGATCCAGGCCCGAGGCATCGACGGATCGGAACCGCCCATCGACTCCGTCGCGGAGATGGCGGCGTATTATCTGGACGCGATCAGGCCAGTGCAGCCCGTCGGACCCTGGCTCCTCGCGGGATATTCGTTCGGCGGCCTTGTGGCGCTGGAAATGGCGAGACTGCTCGGGGAGGAAAATGTAGCGCTTCTCTTCATGATCGATTCCTACGCGCTGCCCCAAACCTGGCCGCTCAAATCGCGCCTGACGCGAAGCGTGCGCAGATGGCTCAATCGCTTACGGTTGCTCGCAACCTTGCCGCTCGGCGAATCGGCGGCGAAACTGACCCGTCGTCTGGACAGGTTGACGGGGCGGGGGACTGCGGGGACTGCGGGGACGGCGGCCGGCGTTGCGTCAAATCCGGCACGACACTGGCTGGGCGAACCCGACCCGGCTTTGCCGCTGTCGCTGCAACAGGTTCACCATGCCGGGATCGCGGCGCTGACGTCCTACGTGCCGAAGCATTATCCCGGCAGGATCATTTTCCTCAAAGCCGGAACGACGGAAGTGACCTTTCCCACCGATCCGGCAAACATCTGGTCGCGACTGGCGGGCGCGTTCGCGCTGCACATGGCGCCGGGCGATCACGCCTCGATGATTCATGCACATTCGGACCGCGTGGCGGACTGCATCTCGGCAAATCTGCCGCAAGCGCTACCCTTGTCCATCGGGGCCGGAGGCAAAGCCGATGGCGGATGAAGAACGCGCGCGCATGCCGGCCCTGATCGGCGACATCATTCCCTATTGGGCGGCGAAATCGCCCGACCGGATCGTTCTGGTCGACGACACGGGAAGCTGGACCTATCGCGAACTGGATTCGGCCATCAACGCCACGGCGTCATGGCTGGAACAATCCGGCGTTCGGCCCGGCGACCGGGTTATGCTCGTGTGCGAGAATTGCTGTGCCGCGGTCGCCGTTTTTCTCGCGCTTGCCGTCTGCGGCGCGTGGCCTGTCATCGTCAATGCGCGGCTCTCCGATCGCGAGATCGACGAGGTTCGCGAGCACAGCGGCGCCCGCCGCATCATCCTCACGACGGGCGCATCGGCGCGCGCCAGGGCGCATGCCGAAAGGCTGGGAGCCGTCCCGCACGATCCGGCATCGTTTGGTCCCGTCGCGCTGTCGCCTTTGAACGAGGCCGCGATTCCCGAACCCGTCGAGGCCGACGCCACCGCGCGCGTTGCCGCGCTTCTCTATACGTCGGGCACCACGGGCCGTCCCAAGGGCGTCATGCTTTCGCACAGCAATCTGCTGTTCGTCGCGCGCGCATCCGGGCAGGTGCGGTCGCTGGGCCCCGAGGACAAAACCTATGCCGTGATGCCGATCTCGCACATCCTGGGACTCACCGGCATATTGCTGGGATCGCTGCTGTGCGGCGCGCAGCTGCGCCTCGCATCCCGCTTCGATCCCGCTGCCGTGTTCGCCGCACTCGATCGCGACCGCGCCACGGTGCTGATCGGCACGCCGTCCATGCACGCGATGCTGGTCGAATATGCGACCCGCAAGCGGCTCATCCCGATTTCCCGCCCCGGACTTCGTATCCTGTCGTCGGCCGGTGCGCCGCTGGACGCCGCCACGAAGGCCGCAACCGAGGCCGCGTTCGGTCTCACGCTGCACAACGGTTACGGCATCACGGAATGCTCGCCGACGATCACGCTGACCTCGCTGGAATCGCCGCGCTCCGATTGCTCCGTGGGCCGTCTGCTGCCCGGCGTCGAAGCCAGGCTCGTGGGGCCCGACGGCAGCAACGCGGCTCCGGACGACGTGGGGGAGCTGTGGGTGCGCGGGCCGGGCGTCATGAAAGGCTATTACCGCGCGCCGGCCGAAACGGCCGAAGCCGTCAACGCCGAGGGCTGGTTCAGGACCGGCGATCTGGCGCGCATCGAGGACGGCAATGTCTTCATTGTCGGTCGCTGCAAGGAACTGATCATCCGGTTCGGCTTCAATGTCTATCCGGCGGAGATCGAGGGCGTGCTGAATGCGCATCCCGATGTCGCGCGTTCGGCGGTCATCGGCCGCCAGGCGGACGGGACGGAGGACGTGCTGGCATTCGTCCATCTGGCGGCGGGCGCGCGCGCGACGACGGACGACCTCTCGGACTATGCGGCGACGAAACTCGCGCCCTACAAGCGGCCGTCCCGCATCGTGGTCGTGCCTTCGATGCCGGTGAGCCCGACGGGCAAGATCCTCAAAAGCGAATTGGCGGCGATGGCATGAAGGTTTGCGATCGCGATGCGTTAGACGCATCCAAGAAGTCTTCTCGCGAACCAATGAATGCGGCGGGCATTTAAGGTTGTTTCCCACCCTCCCCTTGAGCCCGGCTACGCCAAGGCTTCGCCGGACCAAGCGCCATATCCGCCGAAGCTTCAGCGAAGGCGGATTGAGGGAGGGTCGAAAAATTCAAGCGCAGCGCGAATTTTTCGGGGCGGGGTGCTGCATCGACAATACCCCTCCCCGAAATCTTCTTTTCGCTAACGCTCAAGAAAGATTTCGACCCTCCCTCAAGGGGAGGGTGCGGAGACGTCATTTGCGTTTCACTTGTTCGGCGGGATCGCGAGTAGATAGGGCAGGCCGCCATTGATGCTTGGGCTTTCGCCCCAGCCGGTGTTGCTGTTGAAGCCTGCCGGCAGTCCCGATTGCAATTGCGTGGTCGTCAGGCCGGTGATTCCGGAATCGTTGGTGATGTTGCCGGAACCTTGACTGGAATTCGTTATTCCGCTCGTGGTGGTGTCCCAGTAGACATCGCTGATATAACCCGGCGTCATATCAAAGCCGGTCGAACCTCCAACGGAACTCCCCGCCTCCCCCGTGACTGCACCGGTAGAATAGCAATCTGCTACAGCATTGTCTCCCGTAGCGGCCGTGCTGTCTTCCAATCCGATCAGCCCCCCGAGGTTGGCGAATGACCCGCCGGTCACGGCTCCGGTCGCATAAGCTCCGCTGACAGTACCGTAGTTGACGCCGACAATACCGCCGGCGGAATTTTCCGAGTTGCCGACGCTACAGCCCCGGCAGGCACCGGAGTTGAGGGAAACGGTTGCTGTCGAATAGACGCTGCCTACTCCCCCCGGCACGCTATTGACTATGCCA
>JBEKLK010000224.1:0-6047 GCA_050010235.1 Rhizomicrobium sp. | reverse complement strand
ACACTATATGGTGTTTACGAAAAAACTTTTCAATCTGAGTAGTATCTGCACCAATAGCCAACTCGTTTCTAACCAGTCGATCAACGTCGCTGTCAGTCACTCTGCGAGCCCCACATCCCATCAAGGATAGAGCGCCGCTGATTGCCAAGCCTCCAATAAGAAGACGCCTTCTGTCCACAAGATTGTCAGCCATGTTCAGTGTCCTGCCATGGGTTCAAAACGGGATAATCCCGGCCTGGCACCAGCCAACCATTCGGCGATGGATGAAATCCAAGAAGCGCATCGAAGGTAAAGGCATAGAAATACCGGACAGCACCCGCATGTCCCGGCCACGCGCGCGATGCAGAGAAATGCAGTGACCGTCCCCCATCGACGCGTCCGGACAAATCTTCTCTGCTCCGAAACAGATTCCTCTCTTCACATCCGCCGGCCCTGTTTCCGTGGCGGCCCGACGCATTCGCAGCCCGCGGCCTTCGCCCGGTTACGGCTTCACCTTGAAAACCGTTCCGCAGCTTCCGCCGGCGAAGCAGTCGACCTGGCCGCCGCCGCCCACCGTGGTCCCGTAAAGCGCGCCGCCGACGTCGACCAAACCCGCCTGCGGGCCTGTGCCGTCATTGCCGCCCTTGAATGCATAGACGACGGATTCGGCGCCTGCGGTGGTCACCGAATAGACGGTGCCGCAGCCTTCGCCGTTGCATCCGCTTCCGCCGCCGGTGTCCGTGGTGCCGTAGAGCAATCCGCCCACGTCGATCAGACTGGAATAGGGATTGGCGCCGTCGCTGCCGCCGGTGAAATTGTGAAGCGTGTTTTCCACGCCTGCGGTCGTCACCGAATAGAAGGCGCCGCTGTCCGTCGTGCCGTAAAGTATCCCGTCGACATCGATCACGCCGCCATAGGGAAAGGAGACGTCGCCCGAAAAGGCATAGACGACTTTCTCGTGGCCGTTCGACGCCATCGAATACACGGTGCCGCAGCCATTGCCGCCACAGCCCGTTCCGCCGCCGTTTGCGGTCGTCCCGTAGAATGTTCCGCCGACATCGATCACGCCGGCATTTTCGGGTTGGCTGCCGTCGCTGCCGCCGGCAAACGCATGGACGACTTTTTCATCGCCGGCAGGCGTGACCCAGAACACCGTGCCGCAGCCTGCGCCGCCACAGCCGGTTCCTCCGCCGTCCGTCGTGGTTCCGTAGAGCTTGCTTTTGACGCGCAGGAGCGTCGCGCCGGGCTGATACCCGTCGTTGCCGCCCTGGAAGGCATAGACGATCTTTTCGGTGCCATCCGGCGTCACCGAGAATACCGTGCCGCAGCCTCCGCCCCCGCAACCGGTTCCGCCCCCATAAGCCGTCGTGCCGTAGAGCAATCCGCCGACATTGATCAGCCCCGCGCGGGGCAACGAACCGTCGCTTCCCCCGGCGAAGGCATAGACCACATGCTCCACGCCCTTGGGTGTGACCGCGAATACGATGCCCGAATGGCTGGGGCCGCCCGCTTCCGTGGTGCCGTAGAGGATTCCGCCCATGGCGATCAGCTGACTGAGCGGAAGGGCTCCGTCGCTGCCGTTCTTGAAAGCGTAAATCGCGTGCTCCGTGGCGGCGTTCGCAGGCGCAGCCAAAACGATCGCAGCGGCACAGGCAGCCAGAATCGATTTCAACATCGCGGTTGTCCTCCGTCCGAGGGTTCGCAGCGGGTCAAAGGACCCGGTCGGCAGCCTGCATTGTAGCATGTGACGGAATGCGGGGACGTGAAATCAAATTCCAAACTTTCCCGCGGCGAACAACCGAAACGGTGACTTTCGAGAGCCCTCCTGCGCTCTGACGAGCCTCGGAGGGCATCCTGCTTCGCGCGGATAGGGGGAATAAATCCTGCGAAGCGCGAAAGCGCGAAGCAGGATGGCGCCCAATCGCCGCTTTGCGGCTCCGTGGCGCTCAGTTTTTCTAAGTTCGCTTCGCTCACCAAGAAAAACTGGCGCACCGGGCAAGATTCGAACTCGCGACCCCCAGATTCGTAGTCTGGTGCTCTATCCATCTGAGCTACCGGTGCGCGCGAGGGCTGCGGAAACTAGTGGGAGAGACGCGGGATGGCAAGCTTGGGTTCGGCGCTTCGCGGCGCATCCCGTCGCGTCTTCGTTCGGCCGCACCTGCCGCCCGGCCGCGCCGCCGCCTCGCCCGCCAAACCCCGGCGCGGCCACGCAATTTCCCCAAAAGCCGCACGTTCTGCCCTTGTCCCGGCCGGGTTGCGAAGTTAAGACTGCAACCGGTCGCCGTGCGGCTCCCCGGCAGGAGCCCGCCGGAGGTGATGTGCCGGCGTGTGCCGGGCGAGCGGGCACTGATCCGCCGAAACGGAGATCTTGAATGACGGGAATTTCGGCAGCGACGACGGAATCGCGGCGCTCTCATACTTTCGCGGGCGCTCTCACGGCCCTGGCCCTGACGATGGGACTGGCGGGTTGCGGCAGCGTCGATCAAGCCCTGTTCGGACCCAATTCGGGCGAGTCCGCGCAATCCGAAACGCAGCCTACTGCGCCGGAGACGTCGTCGGAGCAATCGGCCGCGTCGTCCATGCCCGGCACGTTGCCGATGACCGCGTCTTCCGGCGCCGGCTCGGAACTCGCGGGCCCCGTCTCCACGGGCAACATCACGCCCGTCACCATCGAAGCGGGCGGCGACACGGGCACGGCCGTCGGCCACACCATCGCGGGCCTGCGCGGCGAACTCACGTCCCTGCAGGACAAGATCGTCTCGGCCGCGCAACAGCTGGGCAATCTCAGGAACACGGCCGGACAATCGGCGGGCTCCTATCACGAAGCGAAGGCGCAGATCACCACGCGCCTGGAAATGGGCACGACCCGCGGCAACCCCGAACTGGTGAGCCAGTGGAACACGGCGCAAAGCGCGCTGGATGCGCTTACCGGCAACATCAATTCCCTGAACTCCGTCGGCAGCGAAATCGCCAACGACGCGTCGCGCGCGCATTTCGTGCAGGACACGATCGAAGCGACCTTCAACATCTCCGGCGCGGTCGATGAAGATCACCGCCAGCTTTCCGTGCTGCAGGACGAAGCCGCACAGACCATCGTGCTGATCGACCGTCTGCTCAACGAAGCGTCTGCCGACATCCAGCGCCAGACGGCATATGTCGCCAATGAGCGGGCGAATCTCGCCACGCTCGCCAGCGCCATCAAGAACGGCGAATTCTACGGCACGGAATTGGGAACGCCGATGATGGCGTCCGTCGGCGCGCCGGTGAACTACACCATGCCGACCGGCGCCGCGCTCGTGACGATCAAATTCGATCATGCGAATGTCGCCTATCAGCAGATTCTCTACAGCGCGCTGGCACAGGCGCTGCAAACGCGGCCGACATCGTCCTTCGCCGTCGTCGCGGTGTCGCCCACGCGCGGCTCGGCGGCAGCCGTGCAACTGGCCCAAACGGAATCCCAGCGTCATGCGCAGGACGTCATGCGCTCGATGACGGATATGGGCGTGCCCGCAGCGCGGCTTTCCATTTCCTCCGCCACGGACCCGGGCGCCAGCTCCAGCGAAGTGCGCGTCTACGTGCGCTGAGGTTTCGAACGCGGGCCCCCTTCCGTCACGCGGCTGACGCCGCGCGCCACCTTCCCCCGCAAGGGGGGAAGGCTAAGAAAAAGATTTGGGCGCAGCTCTCTTATTTAGCCTTCCCCCTGGGGGGAAGGTGCCGAGCCCCCCGGTCCGCGCGAAGCGCGGCCGGAGGATAAACTTCGCGAGGCGGAAGGGGGCGGCGCGATTCAACGCATCTCGAAACCGCTTCAAGCAACCCCGTTCTTGTGCATCCAAGCGAGAAGCTGTTTCCAGCCTTCCTTCGCGTCCGCCGCGTTGTAAGTCGCGCGATAATCGGCAAAGAAGCCGTGTTGCGCGTCCATGAAGACATGCAGATCGCAATCGAGCTTGCCGGCTTGCGCAAGTGCGGCGCGCATCGCCTCCACATCCGAAACCGGAATGTTGTGGTCGAGCCCGGCATAAAGGCCCAGCACCGGCGCGTTCAGATCGTGCACCAGATCAAGCGGATATGACGGCCGGAGCGGACTCACCGGAACAGGTCCGCGCAATTGTCCGTACCAGGCAACACCCGCCTTCAGCGCGGGATTGTGCGCTGCGTAAAGCCAGACGATGCGCCCGCCCCAGCAGAATCCCGTAATGCCGAGCCGGGCCGTGTTCGCGCCTTCGCCGCCGGCAAATTTCACGGCCGCATCGAGATCGGACATGACCTCCTTGTCCGGAATCTTGACGACGATGTCCGCGAACAGCTGCGGCAAATGATTCATGTCGTATTTGCCGGGATCGCCATAGCGCGCATAGAGGGACGGCGCGATGGCATAATAGCCGAGCTTGGCGAAGCGCCGGCAGATATCCCGGATGTGCTCGTGCACGCCGAAAACTTCCTGCACCACGAGGATCGTGGGCGCATTCGTCCTGCCCGCGGGCTTGGCGCGATAGGCGGGAACGGTGCCGTCCGAAACCGGAATGCTCACTTCGCCGGCATCGAGGCCCGCGGTGTCGGTGACGATCGCGTCGGCGCGCACGGGGCCCGCGGCAAGCGTGAAGCCCGCAACCAGCGACGTGGCGGCGAAAACACGCCGCGAAATTCCGTCATGCGGAATATGGCCGGCGTCCGGTTCGAATTTGTCCATGGTTTCCTCCCTAGCGTTTTTCGAATGCGTCGCGATAGCTGCGGATATGGGCCAGCGTTCGGGCTTCATAGACGCCGCGTGCGATGGCGCGTGCGAGACAATCCGCGGCGATCGCACCGATCCGCATGGCGGCGCGCTGGCCCCCGTCGGCCATCGTGCGCTTCGCCGTGGACAGCGCGAAAACCAGATCGCCGTCGAACGGCGTGTGGACCGGGCGCAAGGCCCGCGCGAAACCGTCCGCCGCCATGATCGCGATGCGTTTCAATTCGACGGCCGAAAACGCGGCGTCCGTCGCCACGATCGCGATTGTTGTATTGCCCGCCGCGCGCGCCGCACCCTTCATGTCGGGCGGCAGATCGAGATCGAGTTGCGGCAACGGACCCTTTGGCGCGCGGCCACCGAACTCGCCGTTCTGCTCGAATGGAAAAGCCCAGAAAATGTCCGTGCCGGGAATGATCGGCGAGCCCACCGAATTCACCGCGACGATGGCGCCGACGGAAATCCCATCGTCCGTCACGCAGGACGCACTGCCGAGCCCGCCTTTATAGGCTCCCGATGTCGCGCCCAGACCCGCGCCCGCGTTGCCCAGCGTGAAATCGAGGCTCGCGTTTTCCGCGGCGCGGCGGCCCAGCGCGCGATAAGGCGGCATCTCGCCCCACGCTTTATCGCCGCCATTGGCGAGGTCGAACAGGATCGCGCCGGACACGATCGGAACGCGCGGTGCGCCGGGCGCGATTTCGAATCCGCGGCCCCGTTCCCGCAGCAGGGATTGCACGCCGGACGGCGCATCCAATCCGAATGCCGAACCACCCGAAAGCACGATCGCATCCACGCTGCTGACCAATGAAACCGGATCGAGAGCCGCAACATCGCGCGTGCCGGGCGCGCCGCCACGCACATCGGCGGAGGCGGTTGCCGGCTCGTCGCACAGGAGAACGGTCACGCCCGTGCGCGCACGCTCATCCTCGGCCTGGCCGATCTTAAGCCCCGCCACGTCGGTGATCAGATTGCGCGTTCCGGCACGGACCATGGGGCAAGGCTACCTTCTTGGGCTGCGCGCCGAAAGACTATCGCTGCGCGACGCAGAACAGCCGCTGGAACGGAAACAGGGTCGCGCCGCTTTCGCGCCTGGGATAGGCCACGGCCAGCCGGCGACGATATTCGGTCAGGAATTCCTCGCGCATCCCGCCTTCGAGCGCATTGGCATAGGGCCGCAGTCCGGTACCGCTCATCCAGCGATAGACCGCATCTTCGCCGTCAAGAACCTGCACATAACAGGTTTCCCAGATGTCGATCGCGCGCGAGTCGTTTTCGAGAATTTCGAAATAGGCCCCTGGTGCGAGCACGCTCCACCAGTCGCGCACGTTCCTCAGCCTGGCAG
>JBEKLK010000223.1:0-6094 GCA_050010235.1 Rhizomicrobium sp. | reverse complement strand
TGAGGCCGCCATAGGCGCCCGTGGCGGAGGTCCAGACCACGATGTCACCGGAGAGGTTGCCGCTCGTCGCGCCTTCGGCGCCCGCGCTCAAGGTCACGACCGTGAGGCCCGCGCCTGCGCCAATCTTGAACTTGCTCTCTTCGATACCGCGCAGCGCCCTATCGCTCATGATCAGCAGAACGATCTGTGCCTGCTCAAGGCCGGCTTGCAGACCGAACGACGCGGATCCGAGCGTGTAGAAAGCCGGCTGGCTCCAACTCTTGCCGTGCCGCTCCAGCAGCACGCCGTCGCCGCCTTCTGCGCCGAAGATGAAGCCGCCCTTGATGAGCTTGGGTACGATCAGAACGGCGCGGGCATGCCGGAGCATCTCCTGCGCCTGGGCGAAAGACGGGTCGTGTTTGAGATTATCAACGGTCCGCGTGGCCTGGGCCAGAACCTCGGTTTGGTCCGATGCCATGGCGGAAGATCCACCGACGACGGTGAGCGCAATGGCTGCTGCTGCGGCGGTCAGAATCGAGAGTCTATTCATCTGCTGGTCCCTATAAGGTGGCGCAAACGAGCCGTATTGCGCGGCTCGGAAACGCGCCATCTATACAGAAGTTCCCGTCGGGCTGGAAAGTCCGAAAGGTGCACCAGGCATGCCGCGCCGCAGCATGGCGGGCCATGCGGGCGTTTGCCTTGGGTCGCATTGACTTGATGGGGGCCGCTCCCCAGATTCCTGCCGTGTCCGGGGAGCAATCGATCATGACAGACAGCAATGCGGCGGGCGCGCGGGCGACCGACAGTGCAGCGTCAGCGCCCGATAACCTCCGCATGTTTTCGATCATCGTCTATGCGCTCTTTATCGCCGCGTTCTGCAACGGCTTCACCGCCATCATCGGCGTCATCATCGCTTATGTGAAGCGCAGCGATGCGCGGGGCACACCCTATGAAAGTCATTTTACCAATGCGATCGAGGTGTTCTGGATCAGCCTCGTGATCGGATTGATCGCGATTCCATTGTGGTTCGTATTTTTGCTTGGCGCGCTGATTCATCTGTGTCTGATCGTTTGGTATCTCTACCGGTCGATCAAGGGACTTGTGCGCGCTCTCGACGGCCAAGCCTATCGCTGACCTATCGAAGTGCGTTCGAATGCGGACGGAAGAACAGAAAGCCGATGAATCCGATCATCAGTGCAAGCGCGAAGCTGTACGGCACGATGTCGTAAAGCGTGGCCGAAGCTTGTGCGGCATTGTGAAAGGTCATGCCCATATGGTTGCCCCATAGCGAACAATCGCCGATTCCGTCTTCGTTGACCTGGCAACCCGAATAGGTCGACGCGAAAACGGCGAGAGCAGGAAATGCCAATGCGGCGAGCGGGAGCACGAGGGGACTGAGCGCGGCCAGCAGCGGACGGCGCAACAACAACGCGATGACGGCGGCGGCGAAGGAAATCGCCAGCGAAAAAAGCGCAGCCTGGCCGATGAACCAGGCCAGATCGAGCGTATCGCGCAAGCCACCGCCCAGCTCCATTCCGCGGCAAAGCCCGGGACCGGGTGCGCAGCCCATGGCCCACGCGGTGCCACGCACAAACCAGACGAGGACAGATGGACCCAGCAGCACGGCGGCGCAGAGCCCCCAGACGCACAGCAACAGGCTGTGCTTTGGAGGCGACGCTTCCGCCTCGTCCATGTCCCGATACATGTCCATGAACGAATGTTAAGCACGCCTCGCCGGAATTCCCCATGTAATTCGTGCGATGATTAATGCGCGCGCGCGTTAACCTGTGTTGGTAATGGTCCCGTCATCGCCGCCCAGCGCC
This sequence comes from Rhizomicrobium sp., assembly GCA_050010235.1. Taxonomy (GTDB): domain Bacteria; phylum Pseudomonadota; class Alphaproteobacteria; order Micropepsales; family Micropepsaceae; genus Rhizomicrobium. The sequence goes on along the minus strand of JBEKLK010000223.1, from coordinate 4,292 downwards.
CGTTGCGCACCTGCGCGAGGAGACCGGTGTGAAAACCCACATGGTCCTCGCTCGTGAAAGCGATGGGAATGCCGCCGAATTCGTGGTCGCGCCAGGGCGACATGGCTTCCAGCATATGGGCTACACGGCGTTCGCTGGGGTTTGCCCCAGCGCGCTTCAGCGCATCGGCGAAGAAGCGGGCGTCCAGATAGGCCCGCAGCGCCTCCGCCGACGCCACGGTCCCGAAGCGACGTTCATAATGTTTGACCCAGTCGCGCAGCGCGGGGTCGCTGTCGTCAGGATAGGGGATCGGCGTGGTGGCGACCGCATACAGGCCGGAGACGGTGCGTCCGCCGAGAGTCGGCAACTCCGGGACATAACAGGCCGATCCGCACAGGGAGATCGGATACCAGCCGCGCGCGGTTGTCTGCTGCAGAGCCGCCAGCGCCTCGGGCGATACCGCACCGATGACGACGAGTTCTACGCCGGCATTGCGCAAGGTCGCGATCGCGCGTCCGAAATTTTCGGCGCCCGGCGCGAAGCTTGCCGTGGCGGCAAGCTGCTGGCCGCGTCGCGCGACTTCGTCCGCCGCACCCTTAAGCGCCGCGCGCCCGAAATCGTCATCGCGATAAAGCACCCCCACGCGGAGGTTTCCCCGCATGTCCAAAATCGCGCCTAAGCCGATGGAAATCTGTTCGGCTTCCGGCAAATCGATGGCGAATTCGAGCGGCTGCGACTGGACATAGGTATCGTCGGCCGAAGTGAACGGAAAAAGATGCAGGACACCGCTATTCAGCACCAGGGGCATCGTGGCCGCGACTTGCGGCGTGCCGACCGGGCATAGCATGGCGAAGATGTGGTCGCGTTTCAGAAGTGTTTTTGTTGCGGCCACAGCCTTTGCGGTGTCGTAGCCATTGTCGATGGCGATCAGACGAAGTCGCCGTCCGTTGACTCCACCGGCCGCGTTGGTTTCATCGAATGCCATGACAAGGCCGTTGCGCACTGCGGTTCCCAGCCCCGAAAGCGGACCCGACAAATCGACCTGGGTGCCGATGACGATCTCGCTTGCGTGCGTATGCGGGGCAAGAGCGGCCCCGGCGGACACGACCCATAGACACCCCGCCGCAGCCGCAACTGCCGCAGCCCTCTTTGCGGCGATCAAGTGGACGCCCGAATCGTCGTCGCTGCGTTCATGCCGCAGCCGAGGGCCGCGCCTTCACCCGCGCCAACCAGGCAACGATGTGTTTGTTGTCCGGGTTGATCGGCTGGCCGACCGTCGCGCCGAATTCGAGGAAACAAAAGAGCAGGATATCGGCGAGCGTGAAGCGTTTGCCGCAGAAATATTCACGTGTCGCCATCTGGCCGTCGAGCCATTTGAGGCGGTCTTGCGCGATTTTCTTCAGCCCGTCGGCGGCCTCTGGAACCGTTACCATGCGATCCTTGAACAGCGGCAAACCCTGACTGTAGCGGAAGCCGTTCGCGAGCGGTTCGCAGATATTGAGGTCGACACGGCGCGTCCACATCCGGCATTCCGCCTTTTCGGCTGCCGTCGAGCCGACCAAGGCGGGCTTTGCGTGCGTATCTTCGAGATATTCGCAGATGGTGGTGATTTCGCAGACCGTCGAGCCGTCGTCGAGTTCGAGCGCAGGCATCTGGCCGTGGGAATTTTTCGACAGATAGGGCTCCTTGCGGTTGTCGCCCTTCATCAGATCGATCTCGACGAACGGGACTTGGATCCCCTTTTCCGCCATAAACATCCGGACGACTCGTGGATTTGGGCCGATGGAGTTGTAGAATTTCATGGATTGGCGTCCCTTCCTGATGGAGCGCCGCGGACGTTAAGCAAGGGTCTCGGTACGGTCAAACCCCCGGACCCGACGATAAAACCGGGCCTTATTGTAAAATTAGGGATTAGGTTTCTTGATGGCCTCCGAAACGGCAGAAACGCAGATGACCGTACAGAAATTCCTCATCCTGGCGGGCGGCTGGATCGTGATGGTGGTCGGCGTCCTGCTGACTCCCGTTCCGCTGCCATTTCCGTTTTTCATGTTGGCGCTCATCGGGTTCGCCATTCTGGCGACTCATTCCAAGATGTTCCGTCGCTGGATCCAGCATCTGCGCCACCGCAATTCCTGGATTTCGCGCGGTCTCGAATACATCACCAAGCGCGCACCCGCGCAGGTGAAGGCGATGGTGCACAAGACGCGGCCGCACGCGCTCCATCGCCACGCGCGCAGACGCGCGCGGCGCGACGAAGACTGACGCGATGGCGATTCCGTTCGAACGCAATTTCGACGCGCCTTATGGCGAGATCGTGAAGCTGAGCCCGCGCATCGGCCGCGTGCTTGCAAAAAATCCCGGCCCGTTCACATTCAAGGGCACGGGCGTCTATATCCTGGGCGACAAGGATGTGGCGGTGATCGATCCAGGTCCCGATCTGCCGGAGCATGTCGAAGCGCTCAAGCATGCCATCGGCGATCGTCGTCTCACGCATATTCTCGTTACCCATACCCACAGCGATCATTCGCCGGCGGCCAAGCCCCTCAAGGAATGGTCGGGCGCCAAAACCTATGCCTTCGGCCCGCATGGCTCCGGCAAGGCCGAAGAGGGCGTCAAGGTGGAAGAGGGCGGGGACATGGCGTTCATGCCGGATGTGCGCGTGAAGGACGGCGACGTCATCGCCGGCAACGGCTTTACGGTCGAATGCGTGTTCACGCCCGGCCACACTTCGAACCACATGTGCTACGCGCTGCGCGAAGAACGCGCGCTGTTCACGGGCGATCATGTGATGGGCTGGTCGACGACGGTGGTGACGCCGCCGGACGGCGATATGGCCGCCTATATGGCCAGCCTGAGGAAACTCCTCGTGCGCGACGACGCGACCCTGTGGCCGACGCACGGCGGGCCGATCCGCGATCCCAAACCGTTCGTGCAGGCCTATATCGATCACCGCCTCGATCGCGAGGCGCAGATCGTGACGTGTCTGCGCGACGGTGTGTCGACGATTCCCGACATGGTCGCGCGCATGTATGTGGACGTCGACAAACGGCTTCACCCGGCCGCCGCCCGCTCCGTCCTCGCGCATCTGATTCAGATGACGAATGATGGTCGCGTTGCGGTCGAAGGCACAGGCCCACAAGCGAGATATCGGCTGCGCGGCTGAAAAGAGTTGTCCCACCCGCCCCTTGAGGGCGGGTCGAAAAATTCGCAGCGGAGCGAAGAATTTTTCGGGGCGGGGTAATGAGGATGCAGGACCCCGCCCCGAAATTCTCTTTTCGCTGCCGCTCAAAGATAATTTCGACCCGCCCTCAAGGGGCGGGTGATGATACGTTCGGCGATTTCTGACTTTTCACTACCCGCTGGCAAGCAGCTTCTTCACGAATGCCCTGATCCGCGCCGCGTTCGCGCCCGCGTCGGTGTCGCCGACCCTGCTCTTGGAGCGGATGTCGAGGCGCGCGCCCATGCCGGACGGTTTCACGCGCATCACGATGTCGTCGGTGAAGCCGAAGAAAAAGCTTGTATCGGTCGCTTCGATGCGGCCTTCGTCCGGGACCACCGCGACGATGTCCCATCCCATCGTCCGGGCCGTGGCGAGTGCCCGCGCGAAGAGCTTCTCCGGGGATGTGAGCTGCCCGACCGGATGGATCTCGGGATAGAATTTCTTTTGCAGCGCCATCACGGTGGTGGACTTGCCGTCCGCCTGGACCACGTTCGGTCCGTCATAGTCTGGCGGGTTTTCCGCGCCGGGACGTTGCGTCAGAAGGGCCGAGAATTCGGGAGGATGTTCGACATCGGTGGAGATGTCGTGGATCCGGGGCGAGGCGTGACAGATGGCGATGTCGTAGACGGGTGCCGTGAGCAGGATCATCGAGCCCACGAATCCGACGACGCCATAGCGCGCGCCCGTCCCGGCGTTGAGCAACAGCGCGCTCACCACCCACATAAGACCCAGCAACAAGGCCGCCGCCCCGAAGCCGAGGCAGAACGGAAAAATCTTGAACAGCCCGACGCGAAAATCCCAGAAATGAAACCGCGTGCCGAACGACGCGACGAGTCCGACCACGAGCGCGAGCACCAAGGCGCCGAACGCGAGCCTGGCGACGACATTCATGAATCGCATTGCATTCCCCTTTGCGCCTATTCGGCGGCAGTCGGCAGCCGGTAGGTACCGAAGCGCTGGCGCAACGTGATCTTCTGGATTTTCCCCGTCGCGGTATGCGGGATTTCGTCGACGAATACGACGTCGTCGGGCATCCACCATCTGGCGATCTTGCCCGTCAGATATTTCAGGATTTCGTCCCTGGTCGCCGTCT
>JBEKLK010000222.1:0-6120 GCA_050010235.1 Rhizomicrobium sp. | reverse complement strand
GGATCTCGACTCGCAGGTCGAGATGGCGATGGATTCGCTGCGCTGCCCGGAACCCGACGCCGAAGTGTCGAAGTTGTCGGGCGGGGAGAAGCGCCGCGTGGCGCTGTGCCGGCTGCTGCTCGAAGCACCCGATATCCTGTTGCTGGACGAACCCACCAACCATCTCGATGCCGAATCCGTCGCGTGGCTCGAACACACCTTGCGCGAATACAAAGGCACGATCGTTCTCGTGACCCACGACCGGTATTTCCTCGACAATGTCACCGGCTGGATTCTCGAACTCGACCGCGGGCGCGGCATTCCGCACGAGGGCAATTACACCTCGTTCCTGGACGTGCAGGACAAGCGCCTGCTGCAGGAAGGTCAAAGCGAGGAAGCACGCGAACGCACGCTGGCGCGAGAGCGCGAATGGATCAAGCAAAGCCCCCGCGCGCGCCAGGCGAAATCCAAGGCGCGCATCAATGCCTATGAAGAGATGCTCGCGAAATCGCAGGAAAACCGTCAGGGCCCCGCACAGATCATCATCCCGTCGGGTCCGCGCCTGGGCGCCACCGTCGTGGAAGCCAAGGATGTGAGCAAGGCTTATGGCGACCGGCTGCTGTTCGAGCATATGGAGTTCAATCTGCCCGCAGGCGGCATCGTGGGCGTGATTGGGCCGAATGGTGCGGGCAAGACCACGCTGTTCCGCATTCTGACCGGTCAGGAAAAACCGGACGCGGGTACGTTGCGCGTGGGCGAGTCCGTGGTGATCGGTTATGTCGATCAATCGCGCGACACGCTCGATCCCTCCAAGAATGTGTGGGAGGAAATCTCAGGGGGCCTCGATATCCTGGAGCTCGGAAAGCGCACCATGCAGAGCCGCGCTTATGTGGGCGCGTTCAATTTCAAAGGCGGCGACCAGCAGAAAAAGGTCGGAAACCTGTCGGGCGGCGAGCGCAACCGCGTGCATCTGGCCAAGATGCTCAAGTCCGGCGCCAATCTGCTTCTGCTCGACGAGCCGACCAACGATCTCGACGTCGAAACGCTGCGGGCGCTGGAAGCGGCGCTCGAGGATTTCGCCGGCTGCGCCATGATCATCAGCCATGACCGCTGGTTCCTCGACCGCGTGGCGACTCACATGCTCGCCTTCGAAGGCGACAGCCATGTCGAATGGTTCGAGGGCAACTACCAGGATTACGAAGTGGACCGGAAGCGGCGTCTCGGCATCGATGCCGATCAGCCGCACCGGATCAAATACAAGCGCTTCGCACGCGCCTGATCGTCGTCTCTATATATCAATGCAACGGCGCGTTGGGCCCAACGGCGCGGATGTGCCGGGTCAGTTCGTTCAAATGCGAAACGAGCGCGGGAACACTGTCGTTGTTCTGCTCGAGAAAAGCGGAGAACTGATCGCGCTCTTCGATCGCCAGCCACACGCCCGCGATGCTGGCGTCGATGACGACGAATTTGCCGCCGTCATTGAGAACGCGGAAATCGACTTCGATCGGATCCTGGCCCTCGGTCTTGCCCGAGGCATCGACCAGCACGGTGGAAACGATGGTGTCTCCGGGCGCACGATCGGTCGAGCCCGTCACCTTCAGCGATTGCCCGGAATATTGCGTGAGCCGCGATTCGTAAACGGCGACGGCATAATCGCGAAACGCATTCACGAACGCTTCCACGTCGGCCGGCGAAGCGGTGCGCCTCGAATTGCCGAGCGTGAACAGCGCGATGCGCCTGATGTCGGTGAGCCCGGTCAGAAAGTCCCGGAACTGCGCACGCCGCTGGGCATCCGGAATGCTGTGATTGTTCAGGATTTGCAGGCCCCGCTGAACATTCGTTTGCACGTAGGTTTCCCCGGGCGTCGCGGCCGCTGCAGGCACGCTTGCGAATAAGGTCGCAGCCGCCACGAGGCAGACCGCGACGAGGGCCTTCGCCCCGGAGACAATGGAGAACTGGGCAGGATGCTGACTCATATCGTTCGTTCCTTCAGCAATATGCGCTCCGAACATGGGGATCGTCGCGGCTCTCTATGGCAAGTTCGTGGCAGTTCGACGTCGGAAAGCCCTCACATATCCGGCAGGTTTTTCAGGTCGGTTTTGCCGTGACGAATCTGGCTGTTCCGCATTTGCCGGTAGAGACTGCGCATCGACGCGTAGTAATCCACCGAACTGTCTTCAACATCCTGGAGGGCATGAAGGTTCCGCGAGCGGACGTCGAGCCCTTCCAAAGCGCCGCGTCCCAGAGAGTAATAGAAGCTGTCGCGCAGCCTGAGATAGGTAAAGGGATCCAGGAACACGTCGGCGACCTGGCCCGCGATGTCGCGGGGCGGATCGGGGCCGAAAAAGGGCAGCACCAGATAGGGTCCTTCCCCCACACCGTAGACTCCGAGGGTCTGGCCGAAATCCGCACTATGGTAAGGCAAATTCATCCCCGTGGCGGGATCGAGGATGCCTACGATCCCGAGCGTCGAGTTCACGCCGAAGCGACCCGCCGTCTGACCGGCAAGGGTGATCTCGCCTTGAAAGACATCGTTGGCGAAGACGACCGGAAGATCGAGATTTTGCAGGACGTTGTGCAGACCCTCGCGGGCCGGCTCCGGCACAGCCCTGACGTAGAACTTGGCGACCGGCAGCAGGACGGCTTTGTCGGTTCTTTCGTTCATCGCGAAAATCTGCCGGTTGAACGGCTCGAACGGGTCGTTGGCGGCCGCAGCCTTGTCCGTGCCGGTGCTGGGAGCGGCGCAGCCGACCAACAACCAGCCGAGCGCGAAAACCAGAAATGCGCCTGCGACTCTCATATCCAATGATCCGACAAAGACCCTACTATTCTGCGCTTGGCCCCCGAAAACCGCCCCAAGCTCAGGCTGGTGCTGCAATTTGAAAATCCGAGAACAGCCCCAATTGGCGGTAGCGCTATCACATCTGCCCGGCGGTAGCACGTGACCTAAATCACATGATTTGAGCGGTCAGGTTGCCATTGCATAAGCATATAAAGATATGTTTATATGTATGAGAAATCTAGGCTTTCCGACCATGGACCAGCTTCTGGCAATGCTCCGCGCAGTTGGCGACCCGACCAGGCTTCGGCTGCTGCTGATCCTGCGTGAAGCCGAATTGACGGTCAGCGAACTGATCCAGATTTTGGGGCAGAGCCAGCCGCGTGTTTCCCGTCATCTCAAGCTTCTCTGCGATGCCGGCCTGTTGCAGCGATTCAAGGAGGGAAGCTGGGTCTTCTACCGGGCCGCGGAGCGGGGTCCGCGCGCGCAACTGGGAACGACGCTGTCGACACTGGCCGCGGACGAACCGGAGGCACTGGACGCCGATCGTCGGCGTCTCGCTGCCATTCGCGAGCAGCGCGCGGCTTTGGCCGCGGCGTTCTTCAAGGCCAACGCCACGCAGTGGGAGCGCATCCGATCGCTCCACGCGCCCGAACAGGACGTCGAAGCGGCCATCGTCCGGCACTTCGAATCGAAACCCGTCGACGCGTTGCTGGACGCCGGCACCGGAACCGGACGGATGCTGGAATTGCTCGCGCCGCTGATCCGCCGCGGTGTGGGCGTCGACGCGAGTCCGGAGAGGCGGGCGCTCGCGCGCGACCGGCTAGAGCGCGCCGCGGCGCGCCATTGCCAGGTCAGGCTTGCGGATGTGTTCCGGCTTCCGTTCGCGGATGGCAATGCCGAACAGGGATTCGACGCCGTGCTGTTCCACCAGGTTCTGCATTATCTGGACGAGCCGCAAGCCGCGGTCGCGGAAGCGGCGCGCGTGCTGAAGTCCGGCGGACGCATTCTCATTGTCGATTTCGCGCCCCACGACCTCGAATTCTGCCGCTCCGAACTCGCCCATCGCCGGCTCGGCTTTGCGGATGGCGAAGTGCAAAGCTGGTTCCGCGCCGCCGGCCTGGAAGCCGTGGCGTCGGAAGCGATCGCGCCCGATGCGGATCGGCGTGACGCCGACAAGCTGACGGTGAAAATCTGGACGGCCGTTTCTTCACGCAAGCCCGTCCGCAACCGGGCGAAGGAAGCGGCATGAGTCTTCAGCGCCTCGCCGCCGGAACGGCACCGCTCAAAGTTTCCTTCGAATTCTTTCCGCCCAGAAACCCGAATATAGAGGAGCAGCTCTGGCGCGCCATTCGCCGGCTTGAGCCCTTGGCGCCCGCTTTCGTCTCGGTGACTTACGGCGCCGGCGGGTCGACGCGCGACCGCACGCACGCGACCGTGAAACGCATCGTCGAGGACACGACGCTGGAACCCGCCGCGCATCTGACCTGCGTGGCGGCATCGCGCGAAGAGATCGATGGCGTCGTGCGCGGCTACTGGGATGCCGGCATTCGCCACGTCGTGGCGCTGCGGGGCGATACGACGGAACCGGGCCTGCGCTACGGCGCCCATCCTTCCGGCTATCAATCGACGGCCGAACTGGTCGGCGGCATCAAGCGCATTGCGCCGTTCGAAGTGAGCGTGTCCGCCTACCCCGAATGCCATCCGGATTCGCAATCGTTCGACCGCGATCTCGAATTGCTGAAGCAGAAGGTCGATGCGGGCGCCTCGCGCGCGATCGGGCAGTTCTGCTTCGATGCCGAAGCGATGGCGCGGCTGCGCGACAAGGCGGCGGACAAGGGCATCGATGTCCCCATCGTGCCGGGACTGATGCCCACCACGAATTTCAAGGGCGTGCTCCGCATGTCGCAGCGTTGCGGCGCGCAGGTTCCGGACTGGCTGACGCGGCTTTATGACGGGCTCGATGACGATCCCGACAGCCGCAGGGCCATAGCCGCCGCCGTGCTGGCCGAGCAGGTGGAAGATCTGCGAGCGCTCGATTTCGATCAATTCCATTTCTATACGCTCAACCAGGCGGATCTGACCTACGCCGCCTGCCGGCTTCTGGGCATGCAGCCCAAACCGGGGAAGGACGCCACATGAGTTTCGACCGCGAAGGCCGCGTTGCCTGGCTGAAAGAGGAAGCGCGCAAGCGCATCCTGCTGCTGGACGGCTCGTGGGGCGTGGTGATCCAGGGCTACGGCCTCACCGAGAGCGATTTCCGGGGCGACCGGTTGGGAAATCACGGGCGCGATCTTCGCGGCAACAACGATATCCTCACGCTCACCAGGCCCGAAATCGTGCGCGACATCAGCCATGCCTATCTTGAGGCGGGCGCCGACATCATCGAAACCAACACATTTTGCGCCACTGCGATCTCGCAGGCCGATTACGGTCTGGAGCATCTGGTCTCCGAGCTGAACGAGCAGGGCGCGCGGATCGCGCGCGCGGCCTGCGACGAAATCTCGACCGCGACACGTCCGCGTCTGGTGGCGGGCGTGTTGGGGCCCACGAACCGCACCGCCTCGCTGTCGCCCAAGGTCGACGATCCCGGATTCCGCAACGTCAATTTCGATGCGTTGCGCGAGACGTATCGCGAAGCAACGCTGGGGCTCGTGCGCGGCGGGGCCGATCTGATCATGATCGAGACCGTTTTCGATACGCTGAACGCCAAGGCCGCGATCTTCGCGATCGAGGAGGCTTTTGACGAATTGGGCGTGCGCCTGCCGATCTGGATCTCGGGAACGATCACGGACCTGTCCGGGCGCATGTTGACGGGCCAGACGGCCGAAGCGTTCTGGCATTCCGTGCGCCACGCGAGACCGTTTGCCATCGGGCTCAATTGCGCCTTGGGCGCCAAGGAATTGCGGCCCTATGTCGATGAGCTGTCCGGCTGCGCCGATACGCTTGTCAGCGCGCACCCGAATGCGGGTTTGCCGAATGCATTCGGCGGCTATGACGATACGCCGGACTCCATGGCGGAGAGGATCGGCGAATTCGCGCATTCCGGTATCGTCAATATCGTGGGCGGCTGTTGCGGCACGACACCGGCGCATATCAAGGCCTTCGCCGAAGCAATCGCCGGCGTGACCCCGCGCGCCATCCCGGAAAAGCCCCGCTATCTGAGGCTTTCGGGGCTGGAGCCGTTCACGCTCACGCCGGAGACGAACTTCGTCAATATCGGCGAGCGCACCAACATCACGGGCTCGGCCAAGTTCCGCAAACTGATCGCAGCCGACAATTACGAAGGCGCGCTCGACGTCGCGCGCAGCCAGGTCGAGAACGGTGCGCAGATCATCGACGTCAACATGGACGAGGGCCTG
>JBEKLK010000221.1:0-6143 GCA_050010235.1 Rhizomicrobium sp. | reverse complement strand
AAACGGCGCGTCGTTGCTCGGCTTTCTGATCCGCGCACTTTTCCCCGCACCCGAACCGGCGCCGAAACCATCATTTCGAATCGTATAGCTCGGCGGGTTTTCGAGTTGCCGTCTTACACGCGAACGGCCAACTTGCCGCGGTTCTTGCCCTGGAACATGCCGGCCAAAGCGACTGGCATGTTGTCGAAGCCCTCGACGATATCGACCGGCGCCTTCAACTTGCCGTCCGCAAGCCATTGCGCGAGCGCCGCCTCCGCCTGCTGACGGCGATTATAGAAATCCATCACCACGAAGCCTTCCATGCGAATGCGTTTGGTAACGAGGAAGCCGGGAACGCCGGCAGGTCCTGCGGCCGGTGTCGTGGCGTTGTATTGCGAGACGTTTCCGCAACAGACGACGCGGCCGAAGAGATTCATCCGCGCCAACGCGGCATCCAGCACATCGCCGCCCGTGTTGTCGAAATAGACGTCGACGCCGTCCGGGCAAACCGCTTTCAATTGGCGATAGATGCCGCCGGCCTTGTAATCGATCGCCGCATCGAAGCCGAGTTCGCCGGTGAGCCACGCGCATTTTTCCGCGCCGCGCGTCGTGCCGACCACCTTGCAGCCGGCGAGCTTCGCGATTTGCCCTGCAATCGAACCGACTGCCCCCGCGGCGCCGGAAACAAGCACGGTCTCGCCCGGGCGCGGCCGGCCGACATCGAGCATGCCGAAATAGGCGGTAAGGCCGGTGATGCCGAGAACGCCCAGAATGTGCTCCGGCTTATGCGCTCTGTTCTCCTTGGTCAGGCGGTTCGCGGGCAGGGCAATATATTGCTGCCAGCCGAATTCGCCGCTGACGAGATCTCCCGGCGCGACGCGATCGGAGTTGGATTTGACGACTTCGCCCAGTCCCCAGCCGGCCATCACTTCGCCGGGTTCAAGCTGTGCACGATACGTCCGTACCGCCATCCAGGCGCGGCTTGCGGGGTCGATCGACAGGAGCGTGGTGCGCACCAACGCTTCGCCGGGACCCGGCTCGGGGACCGTCGCTGCGCGCGGCTCGAAATGTTCGGGCCCCACCTCGCCGACAGGCTTGCGGGCGTAAATCCATTGCTTGTTGACCGCTTGCGTCATGGGGCTCTCCGTCTCGTTTATTCACGCTGCATCCAGGGAAACATCAGTCCTATGGGAATAATCCACAACGTGCCGGCCAATGCGTAGTAGAGAAACGCGCTGAACCAGTTTGCATGCGGCAGCACATGGCGCGCAACGCCCATCGCGACAAGCGCATAAATCGGCAACCAGATCAGGATGACGATCGTGCCGATTAGTTTTTTGATGCTGGGGCTCATGGTGTCCCGAAATTGCAGGGTCGATGACTTTTCGTCAGTGCATTTTCGAACATAGCCGTTCTTCGCGGGCCACAATAGAGCCCGAATTCAGGCTCAGCCTTTCGGAATCGATCCGCGACCGCCCGAATTTGGGACTCGTGCATTGTCCCTCTTCGGCCCGCCGGCGGGTTTCATGTTCTCGGGGAGGAGAACCATGCCAACGACAGAAGTAATGCGACCGGCGCGCTCGTCGCGCAGGCCGAATTTCGCGACCATGGCGATTGTCGGCGCGTTACATATCGTCGTGATCTACGGATTGTATCTCGGGCTCACCAAAGGCTTCTCTACATTTGTTCCGCACGGCCCGTTGACCATCGTTCCCGTCACTCCGCCGAAACCACCGCCGCCAACACCAACAGCTACGCCACGCGTGACACTGATCAATCCCGTGGGGCAGGAAATTCCGATTCCGCGGATCGATATCGCTCCGGACCCGGACGCGCAAACTATTACTCTGCCGCCGGGGAATTCATCTGTCGGTCTTAATCCTTCGATCACCGTGGCGGCACGCGCGATTGTCAGCACGCACACGACGCCGAATTATCCGCCGTTCGCCGTTCGGCTCGATCAAACCGGCAATGTGCTCTTGAAGCTGACGATCGATGAAAGCGGTGCCGTGACAGCCGCTAAAATCGAGAAATCGAGCGGTTACGACACACTCGACAATGCGGCGGTCGCCTGGGTGATTGCACGCTGGCGTTATGAGCCGGCAACGCGGGATGGAAAACCGGTTGCGGCCACAACCGACGCGCTGGTCACGTTCCGGCTGACCGGCCGCTAAAGGGCAAGAGGTCGCGGTCGTCCGCGTGGACGAAGGCTTTGGCCGGGGCTATGAGGGCGCTCATGGCGACCGCGATCTCGTCCCTCAGGATCACAAGACCCAGCCGACGGGCCGTCGGCGTATGGCTGTTCGCTGTGGCACTTCTGATCGCCGCAATGGTGACGGTTGGCGGCCTGACGCGGCTCACCGGTTCCGGGCTTTCGATCACCGAGTGGCATCCGGTGACAGGCGCGGTCCCGCCGCTGAGCGATCAGGCGTGGCAATCCGAATTCGCGAAATATCAGCGCATCCCGCAATATCAACTCCAGAATCGCGGCATGAGCCTCGGCGATTTCAAGGCCATCTATTGGTGGGAGTGGTCGCACCGGTTTCTCGGGCGCTTGCTCGGGTTCGTGTTCCTTGTGCTGTTCCTGTTTTTCGCGTTCGCCGGCGCGATATCACGAGCAGATCTGCCGCGCATGGTGCTGCTGTTTGCGCTTGGCGGGCTGCAGGGCTTTGTCGGCTGGTGGATGGTCGAAAGCGGACTCGAAACGCGCGTGTCGGTGAGCCAATACCGGCTTGCCATTCATCTCGGTGTCGCGATCGTCCTTCTCGGCGCGATCCTCTGGACCGCATTCGAATATCTGCGCTCCCGATCCTTCTCACCCGCGCGTGGGGGCAGAGGAATGCGCATCGCGACTTTTCTACTCGCCGGACTCATCTACCTCCAGATGCTGCTCGGCGCTCTCGTCGCCGGATTGCATGCCGGCCTGATCTACAACACGTGGCCCTCGATGGATGGCCGCGTGTTTCCCGAAACGCCGTTCTTCTCGCGCCCGTGGTGGATCAATTTTTTCGAGAATCCCGGTCTCGCGCAATTCGATCATCGCGTCGGCGCTTACTTGATCGCGATGGCGGTGGTTGCACTTTGGATTGTGGGCCGCCGTGCGAAACTCGAAGGCCCGGCGCGCATCAGCAGCGATGCTCTTCTGGCGATCACAGCTCTGCAGTTTCTGCTTGGCATCGCGACGTTGGTCAGCCAGGCGCCCGTGGCGCTCGCCGCATTGCATCAGGCAACGGCGGTCGCGCTGTTCGCATCCGCCGTCTGGCACGCCTATGAAATCTCGCCCAACAAATCCGTTCAAGCCGTTGCGAGCGCCTGATCCAGATCGAAGATAATGTCTTCGGGATTCTCGATGCCGATCGACAGACGCACCACATCCGGCCCCGCGCCCGAGGCTTTTTTCTGTTCGTCGTTCAGCTGGCGATGGGTCGTCGAGGCGGGATGGATGACAAGGCTGCGGGTGTCACCGACATTGGCGAGGTGGCTGATCAGCTTGACACTGTTGACGAGTTTGACACCAGCCTCATAGCCGCCGTTGAGCCCGAAGGTGAAGACCGAGCCTGCGCCTTTCGGACAGTACGTCCGATGCAGATTGTAGCAGGGATCGTCTTCGAGCCCGGCATAGTTCACCCAATCTACCCGCGGGTCCTGCTTGAGCCAGCGCGCCACCGCGAGCGCGTTGTCGCAATGACGCTGCATGCGCAGCGGCAAGGTCTCGATGCCGGTGAGCACGAGGAACGCGTTCATCGGTGACAGCGCAGGGCCCAGATCGCGCAGGCCCAGCACGCGACACGCGATGGCGAACGCCATATCGCCGAAGGTCTCCCACAACCGCATGCCGTGATAGGACGGGCAGGGTTCCGACAGGGTCGGATATTTGCCGCCTTTGCCCCAATCGAACTTGCCGCCGTCGACGATCAGTCCGGCCATTGAATTGCCGTGACCGCCCAGGAATTTTGTCGCCGAATGCACGACGATGTCCGCGCCCCATTCGAGCGGTCTGATCAGGTAGGGCGAAGCGAGTGTGTTGTCGACGATCAACGGAACGCCCGCTTCCTTCGCCACGCCGGCGATGGCCTCGATATCCGTCACGATGCCGCCGGGATTGGCGATGCTTTCGACGAAGATCGCTTTGGTCTTCGGCGACAGCGCGGCGCGGAAGGATTCCGGATCGCGCGCGTCGGCAAATTTGACGCGCCAGTCGAACTTCGCAAATGCTTGGCTGAACTGGTTGATCGAACCGCCATAGAGCTGGCGCGCGGACACGATCTCGTCGCCGGGCTCCATCAGGGTGTGCAGCACTATGAGCTGGGCCGCATGCCCGGAAGCCACCGCAAGGCCCGCGCGGCCGCCTTCGAGCGCCGCGATGCGCTCTTCCAGCACCGCATTGGTCGGATTCATGATGCGTGAATAGATATTGCCGAAGACCTGGAGATTGAACAACGCCGCCGCATGGTCGGCATCTTCAAATACGAACGCCGTCGTCTGATAGATTGGCGTGGCGCGTGCGCCCGTCGCGGGGTCCGGTTGCGCGCCGGCATGCACGCTCAGCGTGTTGAAACCGTAGTCGGCCATGTTAATCTCCAGTTCATTGATGTAGATAATAGGAAGAAGACTTTAGCGCAGAGGACGCAGAGGGAAAAGAGGAGGTCGCAGGGGAACGGTGCGATCAGATAGATGCATGGCATTCGCCACTGTGTTGGCGCGCAACGCGCGCCGCCCCTTTCCCCGCGTCCTCTGCGAACTCTCTGCGTCCTCTGCGCTAAAACGTTTTTTAGAAACTGCGCCGGCCTTTGAGATCTTCGAACGACACCATGACGTGCGTGCGATAAGCCTCGCGTTCCTGCAGCCTCGCATACCACGCTTCCACATTCGGCAGGAAAGGCCGGTCGATCTCGAGTTCGAAATAGCGATAGAGCTGCGCGCCCGCCGGAATGTCGCCGAAGGTCAGCGTGTCGCCCGCGATAAACGCATGAGCCCCCAGATGGCGATCCAGCAACTGGAACAGGATCGCACTGCGGGCGACGCCCTGACGGATCAGGTTCCAATTCCGCTGGTCCTCCGGCGTGCGATAGAGATTCCAGAACAACCCGATGAAGGCCGGTTGGAGATCGGCCGATGTCCAGTCCGTCCACATGTCGCTGCGTGCCCGTGCGCCCGGATCCTCGGGCCAGAGCGTGCCCGCGCCGTATTTCGCCGCGAGGTAGCGCACGATCGCATGCGATTCCCACACCACCGTTCCGTCGTCGTCGATCACCGGCACGCGGCGGTTAGGATTCATCGCACCGAATTCGTCCGTGTCGAGACCGCCGAACGGCCCGCCCGCGTCGATGTGCTCATGGGCCAGCCCAAGCTCGCCGATCGTCCACATAATCTTCTGCACGTTGAGGGAGTTCCGGCGGCCCCAAACCTTGAGCATGTGCCTAGACGCGCTTGAGACTTCCGCCCTTGGAAAACAGGAGCGGTTTGCGGTTGTCGATCACGCGGCGATTGATGCCCATCCAGCCGATCTCGCCGGAAAGTCGGCCATATTCGATCTTGGGGCAGCGATCCATGATCACGGCGAGGCCGGCCCCGCGCGCCATTTGCGCCGCTTCCTCATTGATCACGCCGAGCTGCATCCAGATCGTCTTGATGCCAAGCCGATCTTTTTCGGCCAGCGCTTCGCGCACGATGCCGGGCGCCGCATCCGAGGCACGGAAAATATCCACCATGTCGACGGGCGCGGGCACGTCCTTGAGCGAGGCATAGACCGTCTGGCCCTGAATCGTCTTGCCTGCCAGCCCCGGATTAATCGGGTGGATGACGTATCCCTTCGCGAGCAAATACATCATCGCGAAATAGGAGGGGCGCATGTCGTTGCCGCTCGCCCCCACCATCGCGATGGTCTTGGTTGAGCGCAGGATGGCTTTGATCAGGTCGTCGGAATATTGCGGCATGGAATGGCTTATCGATCCGGCCAATGAGGTTCGCGCTTCTCGACGAAGGCGCCGATGCCTTCTTCGGCTTCCGCCGCAAGCATGTTCGCCGTCATCACTTCGCTCGCATAGTCGTAAGCCTGGGACAATCCCATTTCGAGCTGGCGGTAAAACGCTTCCTTGCCGATCTTGACGGTCTTGGAGGGTTTCGATGCGATCAGCTCGGCCAGTTTCGTCGTCGTGGATGAA
>JBEKLK010000220.1:0-7596 GCA_050010235.1 Rhizomicrobium sp. | reverse complement strand
GCAACGGCCGGCGGAGCAATTCTCGCCGTCGCCGGTTGGGACGGCACAACCACGAGCCCGTCGGCGCTCACGACCGGAACCGCTTATGGCAACCATGGCGGCAGCATCATCATCGGCGGCACCGGCCAGGACGGCAATGTCGATATTGGCAGCGCAACGGAATCGACCACGCTGGCCGGCGACAATGTGAGCCTCACGGCGAACAACGGCTATGTGCAGGTCGGTTACAACGGTGCGGGCAGCGGCGCTATCGATGTCGTCGCTCTGGGCAATGCCACGCTGACCGCCGGCACAGAGGGAGCCGAATTCGCGCAGATCGGCAATGGCGGCTGGAACACATTCGGCAACGAAAGCGGCAACATCACGGTCGATGCGTCCGGTAACGTCGTGCTCGACGGCGGCTCCGGCCAGGAGACTTACGCGCAGATCGGTCATGGCGGCACCGCCAGCATCTCGGGATCCGAGGGTTACAGCGATATTGGCCTCATCACGGTCGATGGCAAAGCCGTGACCCTGGCAGCCGGTTCATCGCAGGGCAGCTACGCCCAGATCGGCAATGGCGGCTATCTGTCCGGTCAAAATCTTGCGGGTACTGCTACGCTGGGCGGCGATATCACTGTCAATGCGGTGAACTCCGTTTCGCTCGCCGGCGGCGGCGAAGACGCCTATGCGCAGATCGGAAATGGCGGCGCGCTCGTCAATTCCAACGCGGCCAATGGCGCCGGCGGAACGATCTCCGGCGATATCGTGGTCGCGGTCGCCAGCGCGTCCGACCCCATCACCGTCACGGCGGGAAGCGGCGCACAGTCCTACGCACAAATCGGCAATGGCGGCTACGGCGAGAACATGCCGGCGAGCGGCGCGACCGTAAACTTCGCGGTCAGTGGTAATGTCTCCATCAGCGACCTCACGCTGACGGGCAGCGACACCGGCGCGGACGGTTACGCGCAGATCGGCAATGGCGACGCCTCGAAGACGGGCACCGGCGACATCAGCGGCGACATCACGATCGGGCCGGGACAATCCCCAGGGTCAACCTGGCGGCAACACGCCGCCGGCCAGCCAGCCTCCCACGCCGCTCGATCAGCTTGCGGACAACGGCAACAGCGAAGGCACCGATCCTTCCGACGATCTCACGTCGTCTTTGGGCCAGTCGCTCGATCCGGGTACGCACAAAGCGACGGTCACCGTCGTCAAGTCGATCATCCCCGGCGTGCTCACCGAACTGGTCTCGGTCAACGCCTATGGCCCGCATGGCGTGCCGCCGGCGGACGAAGATTACTCTAGCTGGGGTAACGAGGCCCTGTGGCGGTGGTAAATCGAATTCAAATTCTCGTTGCAGTCGGACTGTCGCTAGCGGCGGGTGCGGGATTGTCGGCGGCCATGGCGGCCGATCTGGGAAAAAATCTTGCGGGCGAATCCTGTCAAAGCGCCGGTAATATCTTATGTGCCGGCCCCTCAGGATCAGGCGGCGGGGCGCAACGCGCTTGCGCAATATGTGCAATCTCAAAGCCAGAATCTCGAGTGCGGCGAGACACAATGGGCCGGCGGAGTTGCGCTGCGAATTTGCGCGCTCAAGAGCAATGGCTGGCCTCGCATCGTGATCGGCGCGCAGGCCGGCGGGAAACTCTATCGGGCCGAAGGCGCGCCATCGTCGCTGCCCGCGCTGGATGCCGCCATCGCCGAAGATTCGCATGACGCAGCGATGTCGCGCGACGCCGACGGCGTACTTGCGGCCGTCGGTGCGAAGATTCCGGCGAACGTCCTGCACGCCTCGGCTTCGGACTATGCAAATTATGAGCAGTCCATCGAGGCTGCGCGGCTCGCGGGCGCTTCGGACAACTATGCGTCCGCGGAAACGAACTATCGCCAGGCGCTAGCCGTCGAGGAACGCCTGTTCGGGGCGACGTCCACGATCGTCGGCGAGACGCTGGCGGAGTTGGCGTTGCAAGTGAGCAATCAGGGTCGTTTCGACGAGGCGGCGGCACTGTTTCGCCGCGCAAGCCCCATCGTGGAAGGGGCTGCGGACAACAATACGCGCGCGCGCCTCGATTCCTATCTCGCGCTCGACGCCGCCAACCAACGGCACTATGTCGACGCGCTCAAATTCGCCCAGCAGGCCACGGCCGCGCGGCGCGCGGAAATCGCGGCCGCAACTGCAGCCAACACGCAATCCGGCACCGACGCGACCACAGCCGTGCCGGTCAGCCAGGGCGAATTGGCTCATGCGCTCCGCATCGAGGCGGAAATGTCGCTCCGGCTGGACGATCTGGCGGGCGCGAAGGCTGCCGCCGAGGAAGCGCTCTGGATCGTCACCGACGAACCGGGACTGCCGCTATGGTGGCGCGCCGACACGATCGCGTTGGTGGGAGAGATCAACGAACGCGCGGGCCGCGTGGTCGCCGCGGAGCACGATCTGATCGACGCGCGCGACCTCAACGTCAAGCTGTTCGGCGCTACGGCCCCTTCGGCGCTCGCAAATCTTCGTCTCGGCGCGTTCTATGCGCGACAGCAGCTATATCCGTCATCGCTCACGGCCTTCCGTGCTGCCTTCGCCATCGCGGCGGATGATCCCGTAGCGCGCCGTGAGATCGCGTCCGATGATATCGTGGATTTCGCCACCGCCGAACTTGCGGCCGGTGATGCAGCTTCGCGCGACGCAGAAATCTTCCGCGCCAGTCAACTTGCCACGACGGGTGTTGCCGACCAGACGATCGCACGCGTGGCGGCGCGGGAAGCCGCTGGCAACAGCGCGTTGTCCGATCTCATCGCGCAGGAACAGGCGGCGGAGCGCAGCAGAGATCTCGCGCGCATCCAGCTCGCAGCCGAGTTCGCCAAGTCGGACCAGGAGCGCAACGCAACTCTCGAGCAATCGCTGGAAGCCAATGCCAAGCTGGCATCCGCCAATGCCGATGGCATGATGGTCAAAGTGCGCCAGAGTTTCCCGCAATATGCGAGTCTGGCCGATCCCGGCGCGGCCGATCTTGCGGTGGCCCAGGCGCAACTCGCACCCGACGAGGCTCTCGTCTCATTCGTGTTCGGCCAGACCTCCAGTTATGCGCTGGTCGTGCGCCCGCACGGTTTCGCCGCGGTTCCCCTTGCCATCAGCGGGGACGCGCTGGCGGCGGACGTCTCCGACCTGCGCCGCGCGTTCGTGCCCGCGCTCGGCCATTTGCCGGAGTTCGACCTGAAGAATTCCTATGCGCTCTATCAAGCGCTGATCGCGCCGCTGCATCTGGACGGCGTGGCGCACCTTGTCGTAGTGCCGGGACCGGTTCTTTCCAGCCTGCCATTGTCATTGTTGGTGACGGAGGAACCCGCGGCGCGCGATTATCAGCACGCGGCGTGGCTCATCAGAAAATATGCGCTGAGCGAAGTGCCGTCGCCGCGCGCTTTCGTTTCGCTCGCCGATGAGAGCGCCCATCGAGTGTCGGCGCCGCGACCGTTCCTCGGTCTCGGAGGGCCGACGTTCACGGGGGCCAACGGTGCGGCTGGCGCCAAGGCGCTGGCCGACCTGACGGCATCATGCCGCGCGGACGGGCCTGTGCCCGCGGAACTGTTGCGCGCACTGCCGCCGCTGCCCGGTTCGGCGCATGAGGTACAGACGGTCGGCGCGCGCATCGGCGGAAACGGCGCAGACATTCTTCTCGGCGCACAGGCGACGGAGGGTAATTTCCGCGCCCAACCCCTCGATCAGTTCGCCACCATATATTTTGCGACGCATGGCATCCTGCCAGGTGAGCTCCATTGCGAGGGCGAGCCCGCATTGGCGCTTTCGCCGCCGGCCAGCCCCGCCACGACCACCACGACCGACGGGATGCTGCAAGCGAGCGAGATCGCGCAACTCAGGCTCAATGCCGATCTGGTCGTTCTGTCGGCCTGCAACACGGCCGAATCCGTGGACGGTCTTGGCGGAGGCGCATTGCAGGGACTGTCGGATTCCTTCTTCGCGGCCGGCGCGCGCGCGGTTCTCGCGAGCCATTGGGAAGTGCTGTCCAATGCCACCGAGACACTGATGATCGGCGTGTTCGATCCGGCCAATCGCGCGCATGGCCTGGCCCAGGGCCTGCGTCAATCGCAACTCGCGCTGATCGGCAAAGCGGCGACCGCGCATCCGTTCTATTGGGCCGCGTTCACGATCATCGGGAACGGCGAGGCAACGGGCGCCTATGCGCGCAGCGCACAATTGACGACGGCAGGGCACAAATGATGATGCGCCGGATATTTTTGGGATTGATGTTTCTACTTGCGCCGCTGACGGCGGCGAACGCGGCGCAATATGTCGTCGTGGAGGCACGCGGCATCGGCATGGCGGTCGGCAGCGTGATCGATCCCACGAAGCCGCTGGTGCTCAAGCAGGGACAGCACCTGACGCTCGTTTCCGACAGCGGCCAGACAATCAAGCTCGACGGGCCGTATCAGAAAGCGCCGGCGGCCGAGCAGGGCGTTCAGCTTGCAGCGGCGTTCACGGGCCTCGTGACCGAACGAAATGCGCGCATGGGCGAAATCGGAACCACGCGCGGCGCCGCGCCGAAAGCGCCTCTGCCCGGTCCCTGGCTCATCGACGCCAGCAGTTCCGGCAGCGCCTGCCTGCTTCAGGGCCAAGCGCCGGTGCTGTGGCGTCCGGCCGCGACTTCGCCGGTGGACGTGGTCATCGCACCTTCCGATCGCAGCTGGCGCGCGCAGACCAAATGGTCGCCGGGAGCAGACCGGCTCAGGCTCACAAGCGATCTCGGCGTTCATGGAGATGCGTCCTATTTCATCTCCCTGAACGGCTCGGAGGCCGCCATCACCATTTCGTCGGTTCCGTCGGTTCTTTCCACCGATCAGATGCGCGCTGCCTGGATGATCCAGAAGGGATGCGACCGGCAGGCCCAGGCATTGCTCCGCGCCTCGAAATGAACGAACCGTCCAAGTCTCGCGCGCGAAGTCTTCTGCGCGACCGGCGGTTCACATCGATTCTGGCGCTTGTGGTGATTTCGCTCCTATCAGCCTTTGTCGCGGTATTGGTGGTCGATAATTTCCTGGTCCTGAAAAGCGCCGACAATTTCGCCCAGGACCTGGAAATCGCCAAGGAAACACCCCCGACGGCGAGCGACGATCGAATCCGCGTCGTGACCATCGATGAAAGCACGCTTCGAGAATTTCCCTACCGCTCGCCGATCGATCGTGGGTTCCTCGCAGGCCTGATTGCGAGAATCGATTCCGCTCATCCTCGCGCAATCGGAATCGACGTGCTCTTCGATCAGCCGACAGTGGCCGAAAAGGATGCGGCTCTGAAGCAGGAATTGCGAGCGGCAAGAGCACCGCTGGTCATTGCCTACACCGAAAATCCGGTCGACGTCACGCCGACCCAAATCGACTTTCTGCGTTCGTTCGTGCCGGATGCGATGCGTGCCACGCCCGACGAACCGACCGACCAATACGGCACCGTGCGGTTCGTGCACCCGGGAATGAAGGAGGCCAGCGGTCGCTATCTTTTCAGCTTTGAGCGCGCGTTGGCCGCGACGGCGGGCGTCGGATCGCCGTCCCATCCCGTTCCGATTGTTTGGGGTATCCCGGCCAGGGACGACAACGGCGTTGCGCCGAAGAACAACTATTACGAAATCTCCGCCCAGCAAGTGATGAAGCAGCCGAACTACGCACTGGTTGGTCCGGCTTGGTTTGCCAACAAGATCGTGCTTGTGGGCTCGGACGTCAGCCTGGTCGACCTACATCGCACGCCGCTCACCGCGGTTTCGAGCGCCGGCAACATGCCGGGCGTCATCATTCACGCCTATGGCCTTTCGACGTTGCTTGATGGGGCGAGGTCGCCCTATGCCACATGGCGGATAAATTTCTTCATCGCGGTCGCCCTTGCTCTGGTCGGGGCGATTTTGGGAATTCTCAACTTTCACCTACTGCCGCGCGTGATCGCGTTGGTGGTGATTCTTGCCGCCTATTGGGCAGCGTGCATTTATCTCTACAACGCGGGAAGCCTTCTGTTCGGTCTGCTGGCTCCCGGTCTAGCCACGATCGCGAGTTTCTCTGCCATGGACTCGCTCACCGGCCGCGATGCACGCAAGCAGCGGCAGTTCATCCAGGGGGCGTTTTCCCGCTACGTTTCGCCCAAGGTGGTCGAGGCGCTGATCGAGGACCCGTCGCGCATGTCGCTGGAAGGCGAACGCCGCGAAATGTCCTATCTCTTCACCGACATCGCCGATTTCACCACCATGTCGGAGAAGATCGATTCGAAGGATCTTGCCCGGATTCTCAACGCCTATTTCGAGGGCGTGACGGCCGTCGTGCTGCACCATGACGGCATGCTCGACAAATTCATCGGCGATGCCGTGTTTGCGATCTTCAATGCGCCCGTCGACCTGCCGAACCACGCCGATCACGCCGTGCGCTGCGCGCTCGAAATCGACGAATTCAGCGAAAAATTCCGGAAAGCTCAAAACGCCGCCGGGATCGATATGGGGATCACGCGAATCGGCGTTCATACGGGCGCCGCCGTCATCGGCAATTTCGGCTCCACGTCCCGCTTCAATTACACGGCACATGGCGATGCGGTGAATACGGCTGCCCGCCTGGAGGGGCTCAACAAGGAGTTCGGCACGCATATCTGTGTCAGCGGCGCCACCAAGATACATTGCGACGGTATCGATTTTCGACCCATCGGTTCGGTCGTCCTGAAAGGCAAGGTCCAGGCTGTCGACGTCTGGGAGCCGCTGCACCCCGGCGCGATGTCGCCCGACCAGCTCGAGCGCTACCGCGAAGCGTTCTCGCGCTTGCATGAGCCGTCCGGCGAAGCCCTTGAGCTGCTCGAAGGGCTGGCGGCAGAGTTGCCGAACGACCCCTGCGTGCGGCACCATGTGCGTCACTTGCGCAAAGGACTCAGGGGCATGGATCTCGTGATGACGGAGAAATAATGGTCGCCACGATTGCCATCACGGTGATTTTGCTGGCGGCGCGCCTTTTCGGCGAACCATTCGTCAAATCCCTCTCTCCCGGTCACGTCGCCGCCATCATGCACCTGCTGACGGTCGCGCTGATCGTGTGCGCGGCGATCCTTATCGATCGGCTGGGCCGCATTTTCTATTGGGAGGGCCATGTCAAGAAGCGGCGCGGGCGCGATACGCCCAGGCTGGTTCAGGATCTCGTCACCGTCTTCATCCTCGCTATTGCGGTGGCGATCGGGTTGTGGTGGCAAGAGGATTTGACGCTCACCGGCATCGCCGCCACGAGCATCGGCGTTGCCGCCGCCATCGGCGTGGCGCTGCAGGCCGACATCCAGGACGTATTTTCGGGCCTCGCGATGAACTACGAGGACACCTGCGCCATCGGCGACTGGGTGACGGTTCATTCCCAGGACCTCAAAGTACCGGTCTTCGGAAGGGTCAGCGGCCTCAGCTGGCGCAGCACGTTTCTGACGCTGGAGGACGGTTGCCGGGTCAGCATCCCCAACCATCTCTTCACGTCGAACCCGGTGGTCAATCACAGTCGTCCGCGCGGTGCCAAGCAGCTTGAAGTAGAGGTCCGGTTCGACATCCGCGTGCCGTCCGATCGCGTGATGGACATGCTGCTCGGGGAAGCGTTCAAGGCCGTGCGCAAACC
>JBEKLK010000219.1:0-6201 GCA_050010235.1 Rhizomicrobium sp. | reverse complement strand
CATGGTGTGACCGAGCTCGCCCAGAAGCTTCACCGTCGAATCGAACACGGCCTGGACGTCGGGATGCGGCGCAATTCCGCGCGGCACTTCGGTGGAGAACGCGATGCGCAGTTTCCCCGGCGGCGTCTCGATCTCCTCGAGATAGGGCCGCGCCTT
The DNA here is from genome assembly GCA_050010235.1 of Rhizomicrobium sp. Classification (GTDB taxonomy): domain Bacteria; phylum Pseudomonadota; class Alphaproteobacteria; order Micropepsales; family Micropepsaceae; genus Rhizomicrobium. The sequence continues at coordinate 6,045 of JBEKLK010000219.1, read as the reverse complement.
GGGCACGGGCGCATAGGGCGCGTCGTCTTCCGGCGTGCCCGTCCAGTCGAGCATGGCGGCACAGTCGCGCACCGTGCGCGTCAGTACGTGATCGACGACAAATCCGTGCGCACGATTGCGGTCGTCCGGTCCGCCCGGATTGCGGCATTGCGTGGGCTTCATGCCCACCAGTCCGCATTGCGCGGCCGGAATGCGGATGCTGCCGAGGCCGTCGCTGCCATGGGCCATCGGCACGATGCCGGAGGCCACGGCGGACGCAGCACCGCCTGACGAACCGCCTGCGCTGTGATCGGGGTTCCAGGGATTGCGGCACACCCCCAGGTGGCGGCCCTCCGTCGTGCCGGGAATGCCGAACTCCGGTGTGTTGGTCTTGCCGGCGAGCACGACGCCCGACGCGCGATAGCGCTTCACCAGCTCGCAATCCTCGTTCGTGCGATAACCGTCCAGGAACTTCGAACCATTCGTCATCGGCCAGCCGGCCACCGGCAGGTTGATGTCCTTGATGAGGAACGGCACGCCTTTGAACGGTCCGTCGGCCAGCGGACCTTTGGCGGTCGAACGCGCTTCGTCATAGGCCTTGTAGACGACGGCGTTCAGTTTCGGATTGTGCTTTTCGATACGCGCGATCGCTTCGTCGACGAGCTCCAGCGGCGAAACTTCCTTGCGGCGAACGAGATGGGCGAGGCCCAGCCCGTCATGGCGGTCATATTCGGCAAATCCCATGGTCGTCAGTCCTCGATTGGCGGGCGGCGATGCGCCCATGGCGAAGCTTTCTCGAGCTCGGCGGCGAGCCGGAGCAATGTCACCTCGTCGCCCGTGCGCGCCACGAATTGCACGCCGAGCGGCAGGCCGTTCTTGCTCCATTGCAGCGGCAGATTGATCGCGGGCTGCCCCGTCGCATTCTGCAGGGAGGTGAACGGCACATATTCCACGATAGGCCCGAATGCCCGCAAGACATAGCGCTCGTCGATGTCGATTTTCCCCAGCTCGATCGGCGGCGTACCCAGCGTTGCGTTGAGCCAGACGTCATAGTCTTCATGAAAGCGCGCCATGCGGCGGGCCGCCGCGTTCATCGTGGCCTGCGCCATCAGATGCTGGACGGCGGTGACTTTGCAGCCCACCTCATAGATGCCGAGCGTCAGGCCTTCGAGCACATCGAGCGAAGGCGGCTTGCCGGTGATCTGCGCGAGCCGCTCGATGGATGTGGCAGCGTTGCCGGTCCACAAGGTCAGAAAAGCGGGCGTCATGACGGCGGGATCGAGCGGCGGCGAAGCCTCCTCGACATGATGCCCCAGTTCTTCGCACAATTTCGCCGTGCGCTTCACCGCGGCCGTCACTTCCGGATGATGGACATTGCCGTTGAGCGCTTTGAGAGAGACGGCAATCTTCAATCGCTTGGGTTTGCGCTTGATCGCTTCCAGATAGGAATCCGGTCCCGGCGGCGCGAAGTAGGGATCGCCATAGTCGAGCGCCGAACTCAGATCGAGGGCCGCCGCGCAATCGCGCACGCTACGGGTGACAACGTGATCGACGCTGAGACCGCTCGTCGCATCGGACGCATCCGGGCCTTGCGTGATGCGCCCCCGCGTGACCTTCAGGCCGACAAGTCCGCAGCACGCTGCGGGGATGCGGATCGAGCCGCCGCCGTCCGTGGCATGTGCGATGGGAACGATGCGCGCGGCGACTGCCGCAGCAGATCCGCCGGAAGATCCGCCCGTCGAATGCGCGAGATTCCACGGATTGTGCGCCGGACCATAGAGCCGCGATTCCGTGGTGGGCAGAATGCCGAATTCCGGCACATTGGTTTTCCCCAGCGGAATGAGTCCGGCCGCGCGGTAGCGCGCCACGAGCGTCGAATCGTGCTGGGCCGGAACGGCGGGAACATAACGCGAGCCGCTGCGCGTCGGCATGCCGACGGCCGCGGCGCGAAGGTCTTTGAGCAGCATAGGCACACCGGCGAACACGCCTTGCGGAATCTTTCCCTTCGCGGCAGTGCGCGCGCGATCGTAAGCCTCGAAGACGATCGCGTTGAGGGCTGGGTTCAGTTTTTCGGCCCGCGCAATCGCTTCGTCGACCAGTTCGACCGGGGAGATTTTCTTCTTGCGCACGAGATCGGCGAGCCCGAGCGCGTCAGTGCGATCATATTCCGCGAAGGCCATGTCAGAGATCGATCTCGGCGTAGCGGTGCGCCCAGGGTGCGGTTTTTTCCAGTTCCGCCGCAAGCTTCAGCAAAGTCAGCTCGTCGCCGTAGCGCGCCGTGAAATGCACGCCGATGGGAAGCCCCGCCTTGTTCCAGTGCAGCGGCAAGTTGATTGCCGGTTGTCCGGTGACGTTCTGCATCGCCGTGAACGGAACGTAGTCGATCAGCGGCGCAAACGACTTCGTGGGATCGCGCTCGTCCATGTCGAAGGTGCCGAGCTTCACGGGAGGCAGGCCCAAAGTGGCCGTCAGCCACAGATCGTAAGTCTCGTGGAATTTTGCCGCCGCGCGGCTGGCCGCCTGCATCGCCATCTTGGCGAGAAGATAGTCGCTTGCCATGACGCTCTTGCCGGCAAGGTAGAGCCCCCAGGTGAGGCCTTCGAACTTGTCTTCCGTTGGCGTCTGTCCCGTCAGGCGCGCAACGAGATCGATGCCCGATGCGAGATTGGCGCCCCAGAACGCCATGAAGGCCGGAATGAGCGAGGCCTGGTCGAGATCGGGTGATGCTTCCTCCACGTCGTGGCCCAGTTCGCTGCAGAGTTTGGCTGCCGCTTTCACCGCCGCCACGCAATCGGGATGCAGCGACGTGCCGTCCAGTTTTTTCGTCGATACCGCGATCCGCAGGCGTTTCGGCTTGCGCTTGATCGCCTCGAGATAGGAGGCAGGCGCGGGCGGCGCCCAATAGGGATCGCCTTCAACGCAGCCCGCAGTCGCATCCAGCGCGGCCGCGCTGTCGCGCACGCTGCGCGAGACGACATGATCGATGGCCAGGCCATCGATAATATCGCCGGCATCGGGGGCGAAGGTCATGCGCGCACGCGTCGGCTTCAATCCCACAAGCCCGCAGCACGACGCGGGAATGCGGATGGAACCTCCCCCGTCATTGGCGTGGGCGAGAGGCACGATCCCGGCGGCAACGGCCGCGGCGGACCCACCCGACGATCCGCCCGTCGAATGCGCGAGATTCCACGGATTGTGTGCCGGACCGTAAAGTTTCGATTCTGTCGTGGGCACAAGGCCGAACTCGGGAACATTCGTCTTGCCCAGCGGAATCAATCCCGCGGCCCGGTACCGCGCGGTGAGCACGCTGTCGTGGTTCGAAGGCATCGCGGGGACGAAGCGCGCGGCCTGTCGCGTCGGCATGCCCGTCGCCAGCGCAAAGATATCCTTGAGGAAGAATGGGATGCCGGCAAAGATTCCCCTGGACGGTTTGCCCTTCGCGGCGTCACGTGCGCGTTCGTAATCCTTGAAGACGAGAAAGTTGAGTTTCGGATTGAGCCGCTCGCTCCGCGCGATCGCTTCGTCGACCAGTTCGATCGGTTTCACCTTCTTCTTCCGCACGAGATCGGCGAGGCCGAGCCCGTCATATTTCGCGTAATCCCGGATTGCCATATGCCCGTCCCTGGAGTGTTTTTTCGACCTTAACCATGCGCTGACAGGCTGTCACCAGCACCGTCGCTGCGTGCGGCTGTGTCACATTTGGCCGGGAAAACGCCGATTTCCGCGGCGTTGGCGCTCTTTGCCGCGCGATTGTCGGCAGTCCGGGACACGACTAGAGTGTCGCCGTCATATTGCTTGGGGGGCGGGCGATGAACAAGATTCCGGTCGGCGAAACGATTTCCGGCGCTTACAGTTTTGCATTCACCAAAATCCTGTCGGTGCTCGGCGTTTTCTGGCTGCCATATCTCATCGCTGCCGCGATCATTGCCGCCGCCGTTCATTTCTTTGCACCGGATCTTCCGCATCAGCTCGTGAACGGCCCGTGGGACTTGTCGCTCGCGATGAATTTCCAACATATCTCCGGCATCCTTGTTCTCGTCGGGACCATCGCGGCGTCGATGGTGACGGTGGGCCTGCAGCGCAAGGCATTGGGGCTGCATCCGGGTCCCGTCTTCTTTTTCTTTTCGCTCGGCGCGCCCGTCTGGCTGATGATCGGTGCGTTCATCCTCGCCTTCCTGGTGATTTTGCTGATCGGAGGAATCACGGCAGGCCTTTGCGTCGCAATCTGGTTTGCGGCCGGAAATATCGGGTCGCCGGCGGCGGCCGGCGGCGTGCGCGCGCTCGCGATCATCGCGGCGGCCTGCTGGATAATCTACCTTGAAGTGAGGCTGCTGTTTTTCCTGCCCGCCGTGGTGGTCGCGGAGAACAGCATCGGCCTCGGTCGATCCTGGACATTGGGCGGCGGCAATTTCTGGCGGATCATCGTCGTGTTGATCGTGGTCTTTTTGCCCGTAGCGATCGGCTTCGGGATGATCTCGCAGGCCCTGGTGGGGCCGTTCCTCCCGAACTTCGAATTCCTGAGTCATCAGCCGCAGGATCCGCACATGTTCATCAATCTCCTGATGCGGCAATTCCGCGTGCTCGGGCCACTCTACCTGGTGTTCGCGTTGGTCGAGCGGATCGTGTTCTGGGGCTTGGGCAATGGCGCGATCGCGACGGCGTATCGCCATGTCGTTCCATCGGGCACGGCGGCCGATCACGGATGAGAAAAGTTCCGGTCTTTCGAACGATCGGGCGGGCCTACGGATTCACTTTCGGAAATCTCGCCACGATCATCGGGCTCGTGTGGCTTCCGCTCCTGATTCAGACGGCGGTCGGCTACGCGATCTCGGTGCGCTATATGGGAGCCATTCAGGCGTTGCTTGCCAGGGGGGATTTTTCCGCTTTCGGGGGCATGGTCGGGCAGGCCTATCTCTTTTTCTTCGTCGGCCTTTTTCTGACCGCCGTCATGTCCGCGCCCGTCATGCGACAGGCGCTCGGCCTCCGGCAGGGCGGCGCCACTGTTTATTTCTGGCCGGGCGCGAACGAGTTTCGCCTTTTTGGCGCGAACCTCGCTTTGATGTTGATGATCTTCGTCATCGCGATCCTGGTGTGGATCGCAGTGTTCGTCCTCGCATTGGCGTTCGGTTTCGGGATGAAAGCCCTCGGTCCGGCGATGGTGGGCAGTATCGCGGTCCGGCAAATTCTGGTCTGGGTACTTATGGCGTTGTTGCTCGCGGTTCTGTCTGCATTTTTTTACATCCTGCTGCGGTTGAGTTTTCTCGTCGCGGCGGTGACGATCGCCGAGCGCAAGATCGATCTCGTGCGCGCCTGGTCGCTCACGCGGGGCAATTTCTGGCGCATATTTGTCGTCTTGTGCGCCATATCCGTGCCCTTGCTTGTGCTTTCGTGGGCGGTCGAATGGGCGCTCTTCGGGTCGTTCGGATCGACGCCGAGCTATATCGCGCCGTCGCAGCCGGGGGAGAACTTCGTCGCGCGAGCCGTTGCCGCCCAATTGCAGGCGATGCAAAGCCGCATGCCGGTCATGATCGGGATCGTGCTTTTCCTGGCGCCGTTGCGGTTGGGATTGGATCTCGGCGCCGCGTCCTTTGCCTATCGCGCGCTGGTTCCGCCGGCCGCACCCGACAAGGCCGCGACCGAAACGTTGCCGACCGAAGCGCCGGCGGCCGATCTGCGCGCGACCGATCTGGCGCAAGCGACCTGAGCCAGCTAGGTTCCCGGCATGAACAAGATTCCCGTCCGCAAGACGATTGCGTATGCCTACAGCTTCACCTTCGGCCATCTGGGCACGATCATCGGCCTGGTCTGGCTGCCGCTCGTCATCCTGACCGTTCTCAACTTTCTGCCTCAGATGGCCGGGGGCGAGCTGGACCCCGGCAGTCAGAGTCCGCTGATGGTGGGCAGCCAGGCGATCGGACGGATCGCGATCTGGGCCCTCTCGCTGCTGCTCTATTCGATCATTTATGCCGCCGTGATCCGGCAAGCGCTGGGGCTCCGCCAGGGCACCGCAACCGTGCATTTTGCGCTGGGAATGCCCGAGTTCCGCGTCTTTGGGGCGCTGCTCCT
>JBEKLK010000218.1:0-6208 GCA_050010235.1 Rhizomicrobium sp. | reverse complement strand
TGCGTTATCCCTGATTCGCGCTGTTGCACGCACCAGTAGAGTCGCATGGCAAAAAAACCTGAACCGCCCGATCTTTTCGACGCGCCGTCTGCGCCGTCCAAAGGTTACACGGCAAAAGACATCGAGGTCCTCGAGGGGCTTGAGCCTGTCCGGCGCAGGCCCGGCATGTATATCGGCGGCACGGACGAGTACGCGCTGCATCATCTGGCCGCCGAAATTCTCGACAATGCGATGGATGAGGCGGTCGCAGGCCACGCCAACCGCATCGAGATCGAACTGCTCGAGCACGATGTTCTGACGATCCGCGACAATGGCCGGGGCATTCCCGTCGATCCGCATCCCAAATTCAAGACCAAATCGGCCCTAGAAGTGATCATGACGATGCTGCATGCCGGTGGGAAATTCGGCGGCAAGGTCTACGACACCTCCGGGGGCCTGCACGGCGTCGGAGCATCGGTCGTCAATGCGCTGTCGGAGTGGATGGAAGTCGACGTCGCACGCGACCGGCACGCGCACAAGATGCGCTTCGAGCGCGGCAAGGCCGCGGGGAAATTGAAAGACCTCGGAGCGGTCAACCGGCGTGGCACGATCGTCACGTTCAAGCCCGATGTACAGATTTTCGGCAAGGACACGCATTTCTCTGCTGCCCAGCTCTACCGTATGGCGCGATCGAAGGCCTATCTGTTCCGAGGCGTCGAGATACGCTGGAAATGCGATCCTTCGCTCGTCAAACAGGGCGGCGCAACGCCGGCCGAAGAAACGCTAAAATTTCCGGGCGGGTTGCTCGATTTCCTGAACTCGGAAATCGAAGGCAGCGCGACGGTCACCAGTCGTGCATTTTTCGGCCGTACCGAAAACCGCGACGGCAAAGGCGCCGTCGAATGGGCGATCGCCTGGGCGCCGGAAGTCGAGCCGTTCCTTCATTCCTATTGCAACACCATTCCCACCCCACAAGGCGGCACGCATGAACAAGGCTTGCGCAATGCGCTGACCAGGGCGCTGCGCGATCATGGCGACCGCGCCAACAACAAGAAAACCTCGCTCGTGCAGCCCGACGACATCATGGCCGCTGCTTGCGCGGTGCTGTCGGTCTTCATTCGCGAACCGGAATTCCAGGGACAGACGAAGGAAAAGCTTTCGACCTCCGACGCGCAACGTCTGGTCGAGAATGTGGTGCGCGATCATTTCGACCATTGGCTGGCCGAGAATCCGCAGGAGGCCGACAAGCTCCTCGCCTTCGCCATCGATCAGGCGGAAGACCGGCTCAAGCGCAAGCAGGAAAAAGAAGTCTCGCGCAAGGCTGCCACGCGCAAATTGCGGCTGCCCGGCAAACTCGCGGATTGCTCGCGCGATGCGGCGGCGGGGACCGAGATATTTCTCGTCGAAGGGGATTCCGCCGGCGGTTCGGCCAAGCAGGCGCGCGATCGCGCGACGCAGGCGATCCTTCCGTTGCGGGGAAAAATCCTCAACGTGGCGAGTGCGGGCGCCGGCAAGCTCGAACAGAACCAGGAACTCGCCAATCTCGTGCAGGCGCTGGGCTGCGGAACGGGCGCGCGCTTTCGCGATCAGGATTTACGCTACGAACGCATCATCATCATGACGGATGCCGATGTGGACGGCGCGCATATCGCATCGTTGTTGCTCACCTTTTTCTACCGCGAAATGCCGCGCCTCATCGCGCATGGGCATTTGTTTCTCGCGATGCCGCCGCTCTATCGCCTCTCGCACGGCGCCAAAACCGAATACGCCCGCGACGACGCGCATCGCGAACAATTGCTCAAGACGACGTTCAAGGGCGCGGCGAAAGTCGAAGTGTCCCGCTTCAAGGGCTTGGGCGAAATGATGCCGGCACAACTGAAGGACACAACGATGAAGCCCGGTGCTCGCAGCCTCATCCGCGTGGATATCGCGGACGGCGAGATCAAACAGACGGAGAATCTGGTCGAGCGTCTGATGGGGAAGAAGCCGGAACTCCGGTTTCAGTTCATCCAGGAAAATGCCCGCTTTGCGAAAGAAGTAGATGTCTGAACCCGCCAAAACCGGGCATTTCCCCAACTCGGCTCGCGAAAATCGGCTCTGCCGTGCCGTTTGGTCATTGACTGGCAACAATTCTTACCTATGTTGCAGTGCATCGAGAGTCGGCAGCCGATCCGGGCAGCCGAGTGGGCGCGAACCATGCGCCCCGTTTAGGAGCGTATGACGAACGACACGACTGCCGGCGCGGAAGCCGGTCTCGAAGAAGCCTCTCACGAATCTTCTTCCACACATCCGACACCACCTGCCACGGACGCGCGTTTCGAGGACCTCGGGCTTTGCCCGGAGATTCTGAAAGCCGTTGTCGAAAGCGGCTACACGACGCCCACGCCCATTCAGGCGCAAGGCATCCCCCATGTCCTCAAGCGGCGGGACATCATCGGAATCGCGCAGACGGGGACCGGCAAGACCGCCTCGTTTACGCTTCCCATGATCGAGTTGCTCGCGCGCGGCCGCGCCAAGGCGCGCATGCCGCGCTCGCTGATTCTGGAGCCGACTCGTGAGCTTGCGGCGCAGGTCGCCGAGAGCTTCGAGCGCTACGGCAAATACAACAAGCTTTCGATGGCGCTCCTGATCGGCGGCGTTTCGTTCGACGACCAGGATCGCAAACTCGACCGCGGTGTGGATGTTCTGATCGCAACTCCCGGCCGCCTGCTCGATCATTTCGAACGCGGCAAGCTGATGCTGAGCCAGGTCCAGGTGCTTGTCATCGACGAAGCCGACCGCATGCTCGACATGGGATTCATTCCCGACGTCGAACGGATCTGCAAGCTCATCCCGTTCACGCGCCAAACCCTGTTCTATTCGGCAACCATGCCGCCGGAAATTCAGCGCCTGACGGATCAGTTCCTGCACAATCCCGTGCGCGTCGAAGTTTCGCGCCCCGCAATGACGGCGGACAATATCGTCCAGGAAATCATTCAGATTCCCAACAACGATTGGGCGAAGCGCGAAGCTCTGCGCAGGCTCATTCGCGAAAACCCGGTCAAGAACGCGATCGTGTTCTGCAACCGCAAGCGCGATGTCGACGTTGTCGCGAAGTCGCTGCAGTCCCACGGTTTCTCCGCAGCGGCGCTCCATGGCGACCTCGACCAATCCGTGCGGACGCGCACGCTCGAGGGCTTCAAGAACGACGAAATCCGCTTTCTTGTCGCGAGCGACGTGGCCGCGCGCGGTCTCGACATTCCGGCCGTGTCCCACATCTTCAATTTCGACGTGCCGTTTCATCCCGACGATTACGTGCACCGCATCGGCCGTACGGGCCGCGCCGGGCGTTCGGGCCACGCTTACATGCTGGCAACGAGCCGCGACACGAGATCCGTCGATGCGATCGAAAAGCTCATCGGCAGGCCGATCGACAAACGCGTGATGGAAGGCATCGAAGTCCGCGAAGATCGTCACGAAGGTCCGCGCCAGGGCCGAGACAGTCACCGTCGCGGTCCCAAGGACAGGCCTCGCGGTCCACAACCTCATTCGCGGCCGCATGCGGCCACCCACGCGGCCCCGCGCGTGACGCCACCCGAAGCTGCGCCGGTCGCATCGCAGGCCCCTGCGCCGCTGCCTGATGTGCAGCAACCGCAACAGCATCATCCGAGGCCCGCGCACAAAACGCAGGCCCAACGGCAGGACTCAAAGCCCCGCCAAGCCGAACCCGAAGTGGTCGACATCAACCGGCTGCCGGCATTCCTGCTGCGTCCGGTCAATCTGCCGAAGGCGGAAAAGCCGGTGCGTCCAGCCAAGCGCAAGGACGCGGACGCCGAAATCTAGGCTTCTGCCTGCCTTGAGCCGGAAGACCCGTCTCAAGGCTTGATCTGGCCATCCATCATCTTCTGGATTTTCTCGCCATAGGGCGGGCGCATCATCGCGGTCACATCCATCTTCGCCTGCTGGAACACGGCCTTGGCGTGACTGAAAGTGCGGAAGCCGTCGATGCCGTGATAGGAACCCATACCCGACGGCCCTACCCCACCGAACGGCAAATCCTCCATGCTCACATGCATCACCACATCGTTCACCGTGACGCCGCCGGACGTCGTGCGCGTGAGCACGCGATCCTGCTCGGCAGCATCGGCGCCGAAATAATAAAGACCGAGCGGCCGGGGATGACCGTTTACATAACCGATCGCGTCTTCGACATTCTCATAGGTTTTCACGGGAAGAAGTGGACCGAAGATCTCATCCTTCATGATCTTCATGTCGTCGGTTGGATTGAGCACGAGCGTCGGCGGAATTTTGTGGAAGGGTTGCTGGCGGAAGTCTTCCTTCGCCGGATTCAGCACCACGATCTCCGCGCCCTTCGCCGTGGCGTCGTCGAGATACCCCATCAACCGGTCGTAGTGGCGCTGATTGATGACCGAGGTATAGTCGGGGTTGTCCTTCAAGGTCGGGAACATCGTCTGCACCGCGCTTTCGGCCGCGCTGACAAACTCCTTTGCCCGATCCTTGGGCACGAACACATAATCCGGCGCGAGGCAGATCTGGCCCGCGTTGAGGGTCTTTCCCATCATTACGCGCTTGGCCACGAGATCCATGTCGGCCGACTTGCCGATTACGACCGGCGATTTGCCGCCAAGCTCAAGTGTCGTCGGCACGAGGTTTTCGGCCGCGGCGCGCATCACGTGATAGGCAATCGAGGTTGCGCCCGTGAACAGCAGATGGTCGAAGGCAAGCTTGCTGAAAGCCGCGCCCACTTCGGGACCGCCCGTGAACACCGCAATTTCGGTCTCGTCATAGGCCGAGCGGAACATGCGCGCCATCAGCTCGGAGGTGCGCGGCGTGAATTCGGACGGCTTGATCATCGTCCGGTTGCCGGCTGCGAGGATGCCCGCGAGCGGCGTAAAGGTGAGATTTACGGGGAAATTCCACGGCGAAATCACGCCGACTACGCCTTTTGGCTGGTAGTCGACCCAGGCCCTCGCGCCGAAAAGTCCGAGCAAGGCGGGCGCCACCTTTCGCTTCTCGCGCTTCATCCAGCCGCGCAGATTTTCCTTGGCGTGTTTGAGCGGCCCGATCGAACCCGACACGTCGGTCAGAAGCGTGGCATGCACCGAACGATGGCCGAAATCTTCGCGCAGCGCATCGGTGATCGCGTCCTTGTGGCCGACAACCAGGGCAATGGCGCGATCGATCCATTCGATGCGTTTTTCGGCGCTGGGGGGACCGTCCTTGATATGCGCCTGACGCTGACGCTCCAGCACGCGGGTCATGTCTGCCGCCGCGTCGGACGCCGTCCTGCCGGCGCCCTCGGGCCTCGCTTCGGCAACGCTCATGGAAATCTCCCTGTCGAAGCCGCAAATGCCGCCGCGGCCATGTCTTGACGATTTGTCAATTAGAGCAGCCTGCCTTGCACGCTTCAACCGAGCTTAAGGGTTTATTACCGACCTCCGCGGCACAATTCGCCCCACGAGCGGGCCGACAAAGCCCGCCCAGCCTGGGGGTTTGGTGGTGAACCAGTACGAACGCGCGCAGGCGTTGGCCAGAACTGCGCTCGGCCTCATGGCGGAGCGGCAAGTGTCGCCCACGCCCGAAAACTACCAGCTCTTTTTCGCATATGCCTCCGGCGACAATCCCACCGCATCGCGCGTGATGGGGGACCTGATCGCGGGGCGCCGATCTTTCTCTCCCACCGTGCTCGACGATCTTCGCGACCGATTCTTCGGCACCGCACGCCTGGAGGCGGCAGTCGAGAACATCGGCACCGAAATTACCGGCACCGTAGATGCGGTCCTGAAGAAATTGGCGAGCGCCGAACAGGACACCGTTGCCTATGGTCGCACGTTGTCAGCGGCGAGCGGCGAGTTGGGTGGTGGCCGCACACCGGCAGAAATGCAAACGCTGGTCGATGGCTTGCTCGGCGCCACGCGAGCGATGGAACTGCGCACGAAAACGCTGGAAGAGGAATTGCAGCGTTCGTCGCACGAAGTGACGGAACTGAAAACGAAGCTCGACGACGTGCGCAAGGAGAGCCTCACTGACCCACTGACCGGAATCCACAACCGCAAGGCATTCGATCTGGAGCTTGGTCAGGCCGTCGAACTGGCGCGCAAGAATGGCGAGCCGCTCAGCCTCTTCATGTGCGATATCGACCATTTCAAGGTGTTCAACGACACGTGGGGCCACCAGACCGGCGACCAGGTACTCCGGCTCGTCGGTCATTGCCTGTCGGAGAACGTCA
>JBEKLK010000217.1:0-6221 GCA_050010235.1 Rhizomicrobium sp. | reverse complement strand
CGACGAGATCGATCTCGCCGGCATGGGTGCGAACGCGCCGGCCGAGGATGCGATAAAACTTGCACATCAGAAGAACGGCCGCGAGCGTTTCGCTGCGCCGTCCGCGCCGCTCGGCCCTGCGCCGCGATGCCAGATGCCGGTCAGTCTTGCTCATCGCGGCTGGTCTTGATTGCGAGCGCGCGGGCGTAAAGTTCGCGTCGCGGCAGGTCGAGGGCGTGCGCCACAAGATCGGCGGCGGCGCGTACGGGCATGAATGCGAGCGCACTTTCGAGCAGTGCTGCGGCCTTCGCGAAATCGGGCTCTCCGGGTGGCGGGGGGCCCACGACGATGGTCACCTCGCCCTTGGGCGGGGGCTCCTTCGCATACGCCGCCGCGAGCGACGCGAGATCGCCGTGGCGGCGTTCCTCGTGAAGCTTTGTGAGCTCGCGCGTCACCACCGCGGATCGCTGCCCCAACACCGCGCTCATGTCCGCGAGGCTCTCGGCCAATCGTTGCGCCGATTCGAAAAAGACGAGCGTCGCTGTAACAATCTTCAACTCCGCCAGAGCCGAGCGGCGTTCGCCGCCCTTTGACGGCAGAAATCCCGCAAACAGAAACCGGTCCGTCGGCAAGCCGGCCACGACGAGCGCCGCGAGCGCGGCCGACGCGCCCGGAATCGCATGAACCGCAAGACCTTCCCCGATCGCGTCGCGCACGAGCTTGTAGCCGGGATCGGACACCAGGGGCGTGCCGGCGTCGCTCACGAGCACCACCCGCTCACCGGCCCGCAGACGCGCCAGGAGCCGGGGCCGTGCCTGGGCGGCGTTGTGATCGTTGTAGGGGAATAGCGGCCGGGATATCCCGTAGATCGCCAGAAGTTTCGACGTCACTCGGGTGTCTTCGGCGGCGATCGCGTCACAGGCCTTGAGGACGTCCAGCGCCCGCAAGGTGATATCGCGGGCATTGCCGATGGGCGTCGCCATGACGTAAAGACCCGGCGCGATTGGATTTTGAGCCGGATTTTGCGATTCCTCGGCCTTGCGCCTAACCTGCGCAACCGATTGCCGATCCTGGTGCAAGAATGCGTTCGATGAACCCCGATGCTTCGACATCCGCCTCTGTCCTGCCCGCGCGCAAGGTTGTGGGAAGACTTTGCGCTATCGCAGCGGTGCTTGCGATAGCCGCGCTGGCAGGCTGTGTCACAGAGCCGGTCAGTGTAAAAGCCCCTCCCCTGCCACCAGTCGCTCCTGTCCCCACGGGTCCCGTGACGGCTCCGACGCATCCCCTGACCGGCGACCAACCGAACTTCCTGAAATTGGGCAACATGCAGAACGGACAAACGCCCGTGCGCATTGGCGTTTTGCTGCCGTTCTCGAACGGCTCGGCCGGAACACGCGCGCTTTCTGCCAGCATGATGAAAGCTGCCGAGCTTGCGCTGTTCGACGCCGGCAACTCGAACATCGTCCTGATCTCGGCCGACGAAGGCTCGACTCCGGACGCGGCCGCCGCCGGTGCGCGCTCGCTTCTCGCGCAGGGTGCCGAAATCATCATCGGGCCCCTGTTTTCCCAATCGGCGACTGCCGTAGCTCCCATCGCCCGAGATCGTGCGGTTCCAGTGATCTCGTTCTCGACCGACCGCTCTGTTGCGGGTAATGGCGTCTATCTTCTGAGCTTTCAGCCGGAGATCGCGGTACAGCGAGTCGTGTCCTATGCGGCGGCCCACGGCCACACCGCTTTCGCTGCGCTCGTTCCCGACACCGCCTATGGCCATGTTGTCGGGCAGGCCTTCGCAGATGACGTGAAGGCCGTCGGCGCGCAGGTTACGGACGTGGAAAAATTCACGCCTACGAGCGACGCCATCGCGGAACCCGCGCATGCCGTGGCGCAGACAAATCCCGATGCGATCCTGATCGCGCAAGGCGGTCCGCTCCTGAAAGAGATTGCACCCGCCCTCGCCGGTGCCGGCGCGCCCAACAGCCGGGTGAAATATCTGGGGACGGGTCTTTGGGACGATCTTTCCATTGCGAAGGAGCCGATGCTCGCAAGCGGTTGGTTCGCCGCACCTTCCCCCGAGGTCGAAAGAGCGTTCGACGCGAAATATCGCGCATCGTTCGGCCAGAGCCCGCCGCAATTGGCGACCTTATCTTACGACGCGGTCTCGCTGGTCGCGCTGCTGGCCTCCGGCACGCCATACAAACGCTTCACAGCGGCGGCGCTTGCTGACCCCAACGGGTTTTCCGGCGTCGACGGAATCTTTCGTTTCAATCCCGACGGGACATCCGATCGCGGGCTCGCAATCCTGAGCGTGGGGCAGGACGGCAGCTTCAATGTCATCGATCCGGCGCCGACCACCTTTCAACCGAAAGGTTCTTAAGAGCGCTTTCGATTCCCACCGTCGGCGCATTTGCCGGCAAGCTACGCCTAGCTGGATCTTTTGCGGGCCAATTCCGCCCGGATCAAAGCCTGAATGTCGTGACCGAATATCGTAAGCCCGTCGATGTTGGCATCGTCAATCGTGACGCCCGCCAAATTCACGTCGGTGAATTTCGCGCGGCGCAGATCGACGTTCGAGAAAGCCGAGTCCGAAAGATCGACATCTTCGTATCGCGAACGGGACATCGAGCAATCTCGAAATATCGTTTGATTCATGTGTTGCCGTTCAAATCGTTTGCCGTCGCTCATGGTTTACCGCCTGCTAATCCCCGACTTTCCATAAATTGTTAACCTGCCAGCGCGGCAATCACGCTGTTGAGCACGAGCCGGCCGCGTCTTGTGGCGGCGAGGTTGTCGCCGGTGCGACGCACCAATCCTTCGTGCTCCAGCGCCGCGATGCGCGCGCGATCGAGCGGCGCTTGCCAACGCGCGTCGTAACTCGCGAGATCGATACCCTCCGCAAGCCGCATGTTCATCAACAGATGTTCGTGCGCGGCATCCGGGCCCGCGATTTCCTGCATTTCGATCGTTCCGTGTCCGTCACGCGAAACCATATCGCGCCAACGTTCCGGCAGGCGCTCGCAAGCCGTGGCAAAGCGCTTCCCCGCGAGATCGAGGCGGCCATGCGCGCCGGGCCCCACTCCGGCATAGGCGCCGTAACGCCAATAGATCAAATTGTGACGGCTCTCCGCGCCCGGAACCGCATGGTTCGAAATTTCGTAAGCGGGTCTGCCGGCAGCCTGGGTCAATTCCTGTGTGGTTTCGAACAGAGCTGCCGCAATGTCCTCGTCCGGCGTGGCCAATTTTCCTTCGCGGGCAAGTGCTGCGAACGGCGTGCCCGGCTCAATCGTCAGCTGATAGAGGGAAAGATGTTCGGTGCCGAAAGCGAGAGCCTCAGTCAGTTCCGCGCGCCATTGGACGACGGTCTGGCGCGGTCGCGCATAAATGAGATCGAGCGAGACGCGATCGAATACGCCCATCGCCATCGCCAGCGCGGATTTCGCGTCCGCGACATTGTGCAGGCGACCCAGGAATTTGAGATCGGAATCGTTGAGCGCCTGAACGCCCAGCGACACGCGATTGACTCCGGCCGCGCGATAATCGCGAAACCTTGCCGCTTCCGCGCTGGCAGGATTGGATTCAAGCGTGATCTCGACTTCGGGCGTGAGTTCCCACAAGCGGCCGATCGCATCGATGACGCAACCGACAGCGGCCCCTGTCATCAAAGACGGCGTGCCACCGCCGAAGAAGATCGATTCGACCGCGGGACGGACGCTACCCTGCAACCCCGCGACCCATTCCAGTTCCTGCACGATCGCGCGCGCCCACAAAGTCTCATTGAACTCGCTGCGGACATGCGAGTTGAAATCGCAATAGGGACATTTGGCGGCGCAGAACGGCCAATGCACATAGATGCCGAAGCCGGGATCGCTCACGCGCCGATCTCGAGATGCTGTTTCAATTTCGCAAACGCGCGGGCGCGGTGGCTCATCGCATGTTTCCGCGACGGATCGATCTCGCCGAACGTTTCGTGCATTCCATCGGCTACAAAGATCGGATCATAGCCGAAGCCACGATTGCCCCGCGGCGGAAAGACGAGGTGCCCCGTCACTTCGCCCTGGAAGATTTCGGCATCCGCGTTCGGGCGGACAATGCCAAGCGCGCAAACGAATTTCGCGGAAAAATCGCGGGCGGCCTTTTTCTTCAAGGCCTCTTCGACCAGGGCCATCGCGACCGCGAAATCCTTGTTCGGCCCCGCCCAGCGCGCGGAATAGATGCCCGGCGCGCCGTCCAGCGCCGCGACCGCAAGTCCGGAATCGTCCGACAATGCCGCAAAGCCACTCGCAACGGCGGCCGCATGCGCTTTGAGCGTGGCATTTTCGGCGAAGGTCGAGCCCGTTTCTTCCGGCTCCGCCAATCCCAGTTCCGCCGCGCCTTTGATGGTCAGATCGAACGGTGCCAGCAACTCTGCGATCTCACGCAACTTGCCCGGATTGTGGCTCGCCACCACGAGCACTTCGCCGCGCACGAGCTTCATCCGAGCGCCTGCTTCTGCAATGCGATCAATTCGCCGATGCCTTTGCGCGCCAGCTTCAGGAGAGATGCGAATTCCTCGTCGGTAAACGGCGCGCCTTCCGCGGTGCCCTGGATCTCCACGAATCCGCCGGCGCCTGTCAGCACGAAATTCGCATCGGTCTCGGCCGTCGAATCTTCGGCGTAATCGAGATCGAGCACCGGTTCCCCCTTCCAGATCCCGCAAGAGACCGCCGCGACATGATCCTTGATGGCAGGCTTCGTCACCATGCCCGTCTTCTTCATGAAACCCAGACATTGGTGAAGCGCCACGAACCCTCCCGTGATGGCGGCGGTGCGCGTGCCGCCATCGGCCTGAATCACGTCGCAATCGATCACGATCTGGCGCTCTCCGATTGCGGCCAGATCGACAACGGCCCGGAGCGAGCGGCCCACCAGCCGCTGGATTTCGAGCGTGCGCCCGGATTGCTTGCCCTGGGCCGCCTCGCGCCGCATGCGCTCATGGGTCGAGCGGGGCAGCATGCCGTATTCCGCCGTCACCCATCCCTTCCCCGAGCCTTTCAGGAACGGCGGGGGCTGCTCCTGCAAGCTCGCGGTCACCAGCACATGGGTGTCGCCGAATTTCACCAGGCAGGAACCTTCGGCATGCTTGGCGGCGCCCGGCTCGAGACTGACACGGCGCAATTCATCCGGCGCGCGTTTACTGGGGCGCATGGTCGTATCCCTTGAAGTTCGAGGTAGCAGCCGTTACCTAGCCTTCCCGGCCGTGCGGGCGCAACGCAAGGTTGGAGCGAAACAGAAATCATGCGCATTTTCAAAGGGTTGACGTGACCGCGAACCCGATCGATGCAGCACAAGCCAGACGGCTGGCCGCCGAATTGGGCGAAAGGCCGCGCGAAGTGTTTCGCCATCTCGTCGATGCATTCCTCACATCGGGCGAGCCGGTGGGTTCGCGCACGCTGTCGCAGCGGCTGCCGATGTCGCTCTCGCCTGCCTCGATCCGCAACGTGATGGCGGATCTGGAGGCGATGGGGCTGCTTTACGCGCCGCATACAAGCGCCGGTCGCGCGCCGACCGAACGCGGCCTCAGGCTGTTTGTGGATGGGTTGCTCGAGATCGGCGAGTTGGCGCCCGGCGAGCGCGCCACGATCGAGGCCCGGGTCGCTGCAACCGGGCGCGGAGTCGAAGAGGTTCTGACGCAGGCGACCATGATGCTGTCCGGGTTGTCGCGTTGCGCGGGACTGCTGGTGGCGGCGAAACAGGAATCCGCGCTGAAGCATATCGAGTTTGTCTCCGTCGCGCCGGGAAAGGCGCTGGTCGTCATCGTGACCGAAGACAGCCAGGTCGAAAATCGCGTGATCGATATTCCCCTCGGCCTGCCGGTCTCCGCGCTCGCCGAAGCCTCGAATTATCTGAACGCAAGATTGCGCGGCCGCACGCTCGATTCGGCGCGCTCGGAAATCGTGACCGAGCTTGAGAGCGCGCGCGCCGAACTCGACACGCTGACCGCGAAAATCGTGGCCGAGGGCCTTGCGACGCTTTCGACGCCTGCGGGCGGCGTGCGCAACGCCGAAGAAAAAGTGCTGATCGTGCGCGGCGCATCGCATCTGCTGGACAGCGTCGATGCGCAGACCGATCTCGAACGCGTGCGCAATCTGTTCGACGATATCGACCGCAAGAACGAACTGATCCAGCTGCTGGAACTCGCCAAGGAAGGCCCCGGCGTGCGCATCTTCATCGGCTCGGAAAACCGGCTCTTCAGTCTTTCGGGTTCT
>JBEKLK010000216.1:0-6225 GCA_050010235.1 Rhizomicrobium sp. | reverse complement strand
CTGATCGCGTTGCCGGTGCAAGTTCTAGCTGCGTGTGCTGCTGACGACGGCGGGGCGTTTCTGGCCTTGGGGTCCTTTGGGCATGCGGGTAGTATCTCACGGGCATTGCGTCGACGAAAGTGACAATGGGGCCGATTTGGCGTTTCCGCTTGGCTGTCTTTTCATGGCCGATAATAGGTTTGGGGTCCGCTGTCCTATTCAGCGAGAGGTCATGGTTTCCGTACCTCTTCTTCGGTGAGTTGCTGCTTATCGGTGGTTACAGCATGACGATAAATTGCCCGGAATGTGGAAAGCCTGTTGGGCAGATCAACTCATGGTTTTGGTCGGGCGTTTGCTTCTTCACGGTGCGGACGATGCGGGCACGATCTCAAACTGTAATAGTGCCGAATTTCGGGCACTGTTACAGTTTGAAGCTAGAGAGTGAACGGTCCGCCGTGGATTAGGGACGCTAGCATTAGAACATCGCCGACCAACAGGAATACGAGCGCGGCGATACTCCAGATTTGCACGAACCAAAATCGGATAGGGGTGCTATACCGGTCCGCATAAGAAGAAACTGGCCAAGTTGCGCCTGTCTGAAACCCGCGGACGAGACCTAGATCATCTGCCCTCGCAAGCGCACACGCGAGAAGAACCTGCTTGTAAAGATTGTTCTTCTTGTTGCTCAAAACGGCTCTTGAATATGCGTCATCTATTGTCTGGTCAGAGTTTTTCACCATTGCGCAGCACTTATCTGTTTTTAGGAGTATCTTCCGCAAAAGGGCTTGATCTGGGCGCCCAACGGCCGTCCTGGAACTCTTTGCGTATTGCTCTGTCGACACAGGCCAAGTCTCACGCGAGTGGAGTTGCGATCGCCCAATTTTCGCGAAGCGACGTATTTGCAAAGCCCCGCTGAACATTATTAGTATTATAGATAATATCTTTAATGACTATACTGGACCGTTGCATCGAGGAAGGGTGAATGACACTTACGCGGCGCGGTCTGCTCCAAGGCGGAATTGGCATCGCGGCAGCAAACCCGATGTCGGCGGACGTGGCGCTATCGCTCCCCGCAACAGCCGATTCCGGCACCGCCGACATGCTGCGCGAAAGGCTGCTGCTCGATTTCTCCTGGCGATTTCATTTGGGTCATGCCAGCGATCCGGCACAGGATTTCGGCTTCGGCAAGGATCAGCGGACGTTTGCGAAGGCGGGCGAGGATGTTGCGACCGCAGCCGATCTCGAATTCGATGACAGCGGCTGGACGGAAATCGCTCTGCCGCACGACTGGGCCGTCGGGCTTCCCTTTGTGCCCCCGGCGACGTCCCCGCCAACCGGCCAGGATGACCCTCGCGCCGAGCACGGGTTCAAACCGCTGGGACGTGATTATCCCGAAACGAGCATCGGCTGGTACCGCCGCACATTCGCGCTGGAAGCGGACGATTTCGGCAAGCGCATCTCCCTCGAATTCGATGGCGTCTTTCGCAATTGCCTCGTGATGTTCAACGGCTATGTCGTGGGCGGCAACGAAAGCGGCTACGCACCTTTTCGCATCGACGTGACGGACTTTGCGAATTACGGCGGTAATAACGTGCTTGTGCTGCGCGTGGACGCCACGCTCGGCGAAGGCTGGTTCTATGAAGGCGCCGGAATCTACCGCCATGTCTGGCTTGTGAAGACTGCGCCGGTGCATGTCGCCCAATGGGGCGTGTGCGCACGTCCCGTCGTCACGGGCACTAAGGCCGCAATTGCATTGGCCGCCGAAGTGGCGAATGACGGAGACACCGCGGCGCAGTGCACCGTGGTCTGGAACATCTTAGATCCCGCGGGCCAGCGGATTGGCGCGATCGAATCAAGACCCACGGAAATCGCCTCGCGCGAAACCCATGAATTCAACGGTCGAACGACGATTGCAGCACCTGCTTTGTGGTCGATCGAGGCGCCCAACCTCTATCGGCTTGTGGCAGAAGTCCGGTTGGGCGGACGCGCGGTCGATCGGTACGCCTCCCATTTCGGCATTCGCTCGGTCCGTTTCGATCCGGCCCTCGGATTCTTCCTCAACGGCAAATCGGTGAAGATCAAAGGTACCTGCAATCACCAAGATCACGCGGGCGTGGGCAGCGCGCTTCCGGATCGGCTACACACGTGGCGGATCGAGAAGTTGAAGGCGCTCGGTTCGAACGCTTATCGCACCGCGCACAATCCGCCCGCTCCCGAACTGCTCGACGCCTGCGATCGGCTCGGCATGCTCGTGCTCGATGAGACGCGCATGATGTCGTCCGACGACGAGGGTATGAGCCAGCTATCGCGCATGATCCGGCGGGACCGCAATCATCCGAGCATCATCCTGTGGTCGCTCGGTAATGAGGAGCCGCAGCAGGGCACGCCACGCGGCGCGCGCGTGGCGCGATCGATGAAGCGATTGGCGAACAGGCTCGACCCCACGCGCCCATGCACGATCGCGATGGACAAAGACTGGGGTGAAGGCGTGACCGCCGTCATCGATGTTGTGGGGTTCAATTATCGCACGCCCAAGATGGCAGAGTTTCACCAAAGCTTTCCGGCCAAGCCGGTTGTCGGAACCGAGACGGGCAGCACCGTCTGCACACGCGGCATCTATGCGCGCGACGACGCGAAAGGCTTCGTGCCGACTTACGACACGGATTTTCCATGGTGGGCATCGACGGCCGAAGCATGGTGGAGTTTCGTCGCGCCGCGTCCGTTCATTGCCGGCGGCTTCGTGTGGACCGGCTTCGATTATCGCGGCGAACCAACGCCGTTCAACAGATGGCCGAATGTCTCCTCCCAATTCGGGATCATGGACAGTTGTGGCTTTCCCAAGGACAACTGGTTCTACTATCGCGCCTGGTGGTCGGACGAGCCGCTGCTGCATCTTCTGCCACATTGGAATTGGGAGGGCCATGAGGGTCAGCTGATTGCAGTCTGGTGTCATACCAACCTGGCGCGCGTGGAATTGTTTCTGAACGGCCAGAGCCTCGGCACACGGGATGTCGCGCGCAACAGCCACGCGGCATGGATGGTGCCTTACGCACCCGGCGTGCTTGAAGCGCGCGGCGTTGCAAGGGACGGGAGCGCTCTCACTGCAAGGCGCGAGACGACCCGCGCGCCGGCCGCAATCCGGCTTAGTTCGGATCGCGTGACGATAAATGCCGAGGGCGAGGATGTTGCCGTCGTCACGGCGGAGGTCGTGGACGCGCAGGGACGCGTCGTTCCCACCGCAGGCAACGAGATCTCGTTTGCTGTGTCGGGGCCGGGCACGGTGATCGGCGTGGGCAACGGCGATCCGACCAGCCACGAGCAAGACAAGGCGACCACGCGGCGCGCATTCAACAGTCTGTGCGTGGCAATCGTCCAGTCGTCCAAAACGCCCGGACAGATACGCGTGGACGCGTCATCCCCCGGGCTTGTGTCCGGCGCATTGCTGCTTGAAGCCGCGCCGGCAAAGATACGCGCCTTTGTCGGGTAATGGCGTGCAGTGGGCTTGCGTAGCGCCCGATGCGGATGGACGTTATACTGCGCGAACGCATTGGGGGACGGATGCGTCGAGAGCTGATTGCCGCACTGATCGTATCGGTGTACGCCGCAATATCGTGTGTTGCGCGGGCAGACTACGCACGTCATTGCGGGCTTCTGCAGGCGACGTCTCTTCCGATGCATTTCGACAATTACGGGCGCCCGGTGGTTCCGGTGTCGATCGAAAGTCGGGACGAGTCTATGGTGGTCGATACCGGCGGTATCTACAGCATGGTGACGGATGCGGCGGCCAAGGAACTGGATCTGCGGATCGATCAGGTCGATCCCGGCACATTTTATACGGTACAGACCGGACAAACGATCAGCACAAAGGCCATCGCGCATGATTTCGCTGTCGGCCGCATCAAGCTGACCCGTCCCCAATTTCTCGTGCTGCGGGCGGACAGGGTTGACGAAACGATAGCCGGCATTCTTGCGCCGGACGTCATGCGTCGTTTCGATGTGGAATTCGACTTTGCGGGCGGCAAGTTCAATGTTTTCTCCCAGGACCATTGCGCTGGGAGGGTTGTCTATTGGGCAGCCGACTACGCCGTGCTGCCCTTCAAGATGAACGACGTCCTGCGAGACGAAGGCGCCCAGGAGGAAGGCTTCCACATCGTCGTGGATGCAACCCTGGACGGAAAAATCGTAAGGGTACTGGTCGACACCGGTAGCGACGTTTCGTATATGACGATCAAAGTGGCGCACGACCTTTTTGGATTGGACGAGGCGGCCCTGACGCGCCTGGATAAAGGAAAGGACGAGAGCGAGGCCATTTACACCTATCCGTTCAAGGCGCTCGATCTGCAAGGCGTGTCGGTGCAGAACCCGAAGATCGTGGTGGAACCGGATAAGCTGGGTGATCCGGATGCTCCCGAACTGACGGTCGGCATGACCGTCCTGAAGAAGCTGCACCTCTACATCGCCTATGGCGAAAAGAAGCTCTACGTGACTGGCGCTGACGCATCGGTACAGTGACGATTGCGAGTTTCGGGCTTAATTCGCCGGCGGCGCATATTTAAGGCGCATGAAGTCGATAGCGGGCAATACTTCGTCTTTGCGGTGGAAGTCGAAGAATGTCGCGTTCTCCCACGCCGAACCGCGGCCCCAGCGGGTCGTGCATTGCGTCGAGACCCAGTCTGGCGCCCAATAGACCACTCCGACGCCGCCGTTTGAAATCACGGTTTGCGAGAGATCGAACAGATATTTCGCCTGTCCTGCAGGCGTCGCCGGATAGGCGGGATCGATCGAGTCGTCGCCGCCCAACTGGTTGGGCATATTATCCGCCCAGTCTTTCGTCCAGGGATACGCGGTCTCGACGACCATCGTTTCCGCATTCGGATACGCGATGGTCAGGCGTTTGATCGTCGCGCCGAGTTCGGGGATCGTTTCTTTCGACCATTTGCGATAATAACTGATGCCGATCACGTCGAAATCGGTGACGCCAGCCGCGGTCGCCGCCTGAAACCAGGGTTCGACATTCTCCGGTTGCGCGATGTGGATCATCACCTTCGGCTTGATCGTCGACTTTGCGCCGGCGTCGCGCACCGCCTTGATCGCCGCATTGAGCAGCTTCGCGTTGCGTTCCCAATTGATCGGGCGACCCTTCCAATCGGCCTGTCCCAGCATCTCGCCATTGATCTCATTGCCGGTCTGCACCATGTCCGGCATCAGGCCATCGCGGTCGAGGGCGGTCAGCGTGTCGTAGGTATATTGATAGAGCGCTTGGGCAAGGGCGTTCTCATCGGCGATGCCGGCCCAGGCCTTCGGGATGATCTGCTTCTCGCCGTCCGCCCAATCGTCGGAATAGTGGAAATCCAGTAGCACCTTCATGCCCAATGCGCGGGCGCGGCCGATGCTTTTTTTCACGTCGGCGAGGCCGCTATACTTCGTCCAGTCCGCATTATTCCAGATGCGGATGCGAATCAGATTGGCGCCATGCTCCCAGAAGAGCTTGTAGACATCTATTGGCGCGCCGTTTTCGTGATAGACCGCGCCGCAATCGTCCATCTCGTTGGCGAAGGACAGGTCGGCGCCGAAATAACGGTCGGCGCCGAGGCTTTGCGAGGCGGCGGCGACCAGCGCTACGACCAGCATCGGGATGATTTTCATGTGCGTCCATCGAACCTCGCAAAAAGAAACGGGGGGCCGAAGCCCCCCAAGTTCGTGCACAACGGAGAGCTAGTTGCGGTAGGTAATGTCAATCAGATACGAACGGCCGAAGATGTCATAGCGCGCGAGCTCGTTCGGATCGTTGTTCCAGTAGGCGCGAGAGACTTGGTTGGTGAGATTATGTGCTTCGAAACGGAGCCCGATATTCTCGCTCCATTGATAGGTGGTGCTGAAATCGACCGTCGTCTCCGGCGCGAGACCGTAAAGCGTCTGCGAATCCCAGCCGAAGATTTCGGTGAACTTGCTGTGATATTTGAGCGCGATGCGGGCTTCGAACTGGTCCTTGCTGTACCAGAGGTCGGCCTCGGCCGTGTTCTTGGCCACCCCGATCATGGTGAATGGATCGTGCGCTGGTGTGTATTCGTGGATGTCGGAATTCACGTAGGTGTAATTCGAATAGAGGCCGAAGTCCTGCAGAATTCCCGGTAGGAAATAGAAGCGCGACTGCCCTGTCAGCTCCACGCCGTCGAGATCGCCAGCCTTCCCGTTAACGGGCGTCGTCATCTGGTATGTCACGCTATTGAATGTTGCGCTATAGGT
>JBEKLK010000215.1:0-6227 GCA_050010235.1 Rhizomicrobium sp. | reverse complement strand
CCTTCATCGGTCCGGCAAAGAGCAGCTTCCAGGCATCGGCTGTGGGCTCGTCTCGGATGCCCGTATCGACCACCGTCCAGCCGTCGCCGTCTTCCAGCACCCACAAATTGATGTGATTGAGCTGCATCGGCAGGCGCATGCGCACCCAATGCAGCCCCGGCGCCACCTCGATGGTCTGGCCGAGTTCGGGCCGCGTTTCGAACGGATAATCCAGGTTGCGGCCGGGCCGCGTCGATACTTCGGTTTCGGACAAATCGATACCTCGGGAATGGCTGTCCGTTCGACTATGAAGCCCAGCCCCACCCCGTCAAGCCGTTGATGCGCCGGGGTCGCGGGATGGCAGTCGCCGCCGGGCGCGATATAGTGGCCGCCCGCCTCCGTCCGGAGATTCTTCATGTTGCGCCGAGTTGCCGCCGTCACCCTCGTGCTGGGCTTGGCCGGACCATTGCCGGCAGCAGCCCAGAGCATCTCGAAGGACACCGCCAATGCGCCGGCGGGCGCCTACACTCTCGATCCCGGCCATAGCCAGATGCTGTTCGCGATCGCCCATATCGGCCTCACGGATTATTACGGCCGCTTCGACCGACTCTCGGGTACGCTGAATTTCGATCCCAGGACACCGGAAAAGAGCAGCGTCGCCGTCACGATCGACACGACCAGCGTCGACACGCCCAGCGGCGGCGTCAACGACGAGCTCAAGGGTGCAGTCTTCGGCATCCGCGCATTTCCCTCGGCCGCGTTCAAATCGACCGCGGTCACCCGCACGGGTCCCGACACGGGTCGCATCGCAGGCGACCTCACGATCAAAGGCGTCACGAAACCCGTGACCCTGGATGTCGTTTTCTCGGGCGGCGAAGAAGATCCCCTGAACGGCGATTACGCACTCGGCTTCAAAGCGACGGCGACCATCAAGCGCACCGATTTCGGCCTCACCGGAATGGAGTGGGAGCCTCTTGTGGGGGACGACGTGAAGCTCATCATCGAAGCAATGTTCGAACGACAGAAAGACTGACAATATGGCGATTACGAATACGCGCACGCGCTACGGCACCGTCGCGATGACATTGCATTGGCTCATCGCGCTGGCCGTTCTCACCAACATCGCGCTCGGCCTCTATCATGCCGATTTCGTGCCCGACAATGCGCCGCCGGACACGCAGAAATTCGCCTTCCAGATCATCCAGCTCCACAAATCGATCGGGCTGACGGTTCTGGTGCTCAGCGTGGCGCGGCTGCTGTGGCGGCTGGTCAATCCCATCCCGCCTCTGCCCGCCACGATGAATCCGGCGTTGCGGTTCGTGGCCCATGCCACGCATTTTCTTCTGTATGTGCTGATTGTCGCGATCCCGCTCTCGGGCTGGGCGCTCGTATCGGGCTCGCAACTGGGATTGCCGACGATGTATTTCGGCGTGATCCCGTGGCCCAATCTCTGGTTCCTCGCCGAACTGCCGCGCGCGAGCAAGCATGCGCTCCATCCCATGCTGCTGCTCACGCATGTTTATCTGGCGTGGTCGGCGATTGTTTTGATCCCCATACACGTGCTGGGTGCGCTCTATCACCAATTCCTGCGCGGCGACGACGTGCTGAAGCGCATGATCCCGGGAACCAAGGTGGCCGAAAGCGCATGAGACGGCTGCTGGCTGCACTTCTTTTCGCACCGCTTCTGGTCACGCCAGCTTGGGCCGCAGGCTGGAACGTGGACTACGCCAAAAGCCGCCTTGGCTTCACCGTGCAATGGAGCAACGAGCCGTTTTCCGCCGCGTTCAAATCCTGGAAGGCGGACATCGATTTCGATCCGGCCGACCTCGCGCATGCGCGCGCAACGGTTTCCATCGATATGGCGAGCGAATCCTCGGACGAGCAGGAATATGACGACGGACTGAAAGGCGTGTTCGGCTTCGAGGTGTCGCAATTCCCCACGGCGCATTTCCTGGCCACAAACTTTACGCACAAATCCGGCAACGACTACGTCGCCACCGGAAGCTTGACGATCCGCGGCGTCACCCGGCCCGTGACACTTCCTTTCACGCTGACAATCGCCGGCAAGACGGCCCACATGACGGGCACCGCTCAATTGATCCGCACGGATTTCCATATCGGCGAAGGCGAATGGTCCGGCGACACGCCGGTTTCGCATGCGGTGACTGTGACGGTCGACCTGACGGCGACGCGGTTCTGACCGCCGGGCTGATTCTGCGCGAACATTGCGCTACGGTGCGAACCATGACCACCGCAACCGCTTCACGCATTCGTTCCGCCGACGACGCCGCCATCGCGGAGGCGGCGGCCATTCTGCGCCGCGGCGGGCTGGTGGCGTTCCCCACGGAGACTGTCTATGGCCTCGGCGCGGATGCACGCAATGGCCGGGCCGTCGCCGCGATTTTTGCGGCCAAGGGCCGTCCGCGATTCAATCCCCTGATCGTGCATGTCCGCGACCGGAGCCACGCCGAAACGCTGGCCGCATTCTCGAAGCAGGCCGCCGCGATCGCCGAGCGCTTTTGGCCGGGTGCGTTGACCCTCGTTTTGCCGCGCACGGCCGATGCGGGCTTGTCCGATCTCGTCAGCGCGGGCCTGGGCACCATCGCGATCCGTGTGCCGTCCCAGCCCATCGCGCAACGTCTGCTTGCGGCAGCGGGCATTCCCATTGCCGCACCCAGCGCAAATCCCTCCGGCCAGGTGAGTGCCACGACCGCGGCGCATGTCGCCGAAGGACTTGCCGTGGACCTGATCCTTGACGGGGGACCGACGCATCTCGGGCTCGAATCCACCATCGTCGGGTTCGACGGCGCGCGGCCCGTGCTGCTGCGCCCGGGCGCCATCGCGCGCGAGGCCATCGAAGATCTCGTCGGCAAGCTCGCGCGATCCGATGGCCAGACGATCTCGTCGCCCGGGCAAATGCGCAGCCACTATGCGCCGCGAACGCGCTTGCGCCTCGACGCTACGGACGTTCGTGCCGGCGAAGCCTTGCTGGCGTTCGGTCCGAATGTTCCCGCTGGCGCGCGCATCATGCGCAATCTGAGCGAACGCGGCGATCTGGTCGAAGCCGCCGCCAATCTGTTTGCGATGCTGCGCGAGCTGGACACGGGCGGCGCCATGGCTATTGCCGCAATGCCGATTCCCGATTCCGGCCTCGGCGAAGCGATCAACGACCGCCTGCGCCGCGCCGCGGCCCCGCGCGAGGCCGCGCCATGAGCGCCGATGCGGCGACGCTTGCGCGGCTCAAACAGGCGGTCGGCGCGAAAGGGTTCAGCGAAGACGCGCGCGAGATCGCGCCGCATCTCGTCGAATGGCGCAGCAAATATCAGGGACATTCGCCCCTGCTCCTCAAGCCGCAGACAACGGCCGAAGTGTCGTCCGTGCTTGCGATCTGCAACGACACACACACGGCAATCGTGCCGCAAGGCGGCAATACGGGCCTTGTCGGCGGACAGATTCCGCTGAACGGCGAAGTGCTGCTCAGTCTCGCGCGGATGAACAAGATCCGCAGCGTCGACGCGGCGAATGCAAGCCTCGTGGCCGAGGCAGGTGTCATCCTCGCCGATGTTCACCGGGCAGCCGGTGCGGAAGGCAAATTCTTTCCGCTCAGTCTGGCATCGGAGGGCTCCTGCACCATCGGCGGAAACCTTTCGACCAATGCCGGCGGCGTGGACGTGCTGCGTTACGGCTCGGCGCGCAATCTCGTATTAGGGCTCGAAGTCGTGCTGCCAGACGGGCGCGTACTCGATCTGTTGCGCAGCCTGCGCAAGGACAATACGGGCTACGACCTGAAACAGCTATTCATCGGCGCCGAAGGAACGCTAGGCGTGATCACGGCGGCGGCTCTCAAACTTTACCCGGCGCCCGCGTCGTTCGAAACCGCTTTTGTCGCGCTCAACGATCCGCAAGCGGCCGTCGAACTGCTCGACCGGCTTCAAACGGCAACCGGAGGGCTCGTCTCGGCCTTCGAGCTCATTCCCCGCGTGGCCCTCGAACTCGTGCTCGCGCATATTCCGGGCACGCGCGATCCGCTGGCGTCGCCTTCGCCGTGGTATGTGCTCGCGGAAGCGACCAGCGCGGGTCGCGTGTCGTTGCGCGACGCGTTTCAGGACACCATCGCCGATACGATCGCGGCCCATATCGCCAGCGATACAGCGATCGCCTCGAACGAAACCCAGCGCCACGATCTGTGGGCCATCCGCGAAAACATTTCCGAAGCCCAGAAACGCGAAGGCGCTTCGATCAAGCACGATGTCTCCGTGCCCGTGAAGGATATTCCGGCATTCCTCGCGCAAGGCTGCGCGCTGGTTGCGGCCATGGTTCCCGGCGTCCGACCCGTCCCGTTCGGACATCTCGGCGACGGCAACATCCATTTCAATTTCACCGTCCCCAAAGGCGGCAACGACGACGCGTTCCTCGCCGAGTGGAATGCCGTCTCACGCGCCGTACATGATCTGACGAACGCGTTCGAGGGCTCGATCAGTGCGGAGCATGGTGTGGGCGTGATGAAGCGCGAGGAGATTGTGCGCTACAAGAGCGCGATCGAGATCGACCTGATGCGCACGCTGAAACGCACGCTCGATCCGAACAACATCCTCAATCCCGGAAAGATCGTCTGAGGCGTGCGCGTCACGCCGCCTTGGGCATGACGGGATCACCGGGCGACTTCGCCGCTTGTGTCGTAACGGATGCGGCCCGCGCACGGCCTGTTCGCGCGTTCGAGAACGCGCTGAGGCCGGCCGTGATCACGGTCGCCACATAGGGCAGGCTCTGGATCGCCAGCATTGTCATCCACAAGGTCGCCGCCGGATCGTCGAAGCCGCGGTCGAAGACCATCGTCGCGATCGCAAGAAACAGCAGCGACATGAGAGTCGTCTCCTGCCACGCCAGCCGCAGCACCTGGCCGAAATCGGCGGGGTCTTCGCATTTCGGCGTCCGCAGGAACGGCTTGCGCGACGTGAAGAGCCCGGCAATGACGGCCTTGCCGACCGTGTAGGTCAATGCGAGTCCCGCGGTTGACGCGGCAAGCGCGCCCACCACGCCCGAGCCTACCTTTTGCGGATGCAGCAGCAACGTCTTCAGCGTCTTGGCTACGAAGAGCGCCAGCGCGGCCGCCGACAGCGCCGCCATCGGTACGTCGAAATAGTTTGGCGCCACCGTCATCAACGCAGTCCAGACGAGTGCGAAGAAGGTGATGATCAGTCCGAGCCCGTCGGAGATCCAGGGCAGCCAGCCGGAGAGGAATTGATAGCGCTGCGCCCAGTCCAGCCGTGTGCGCCCGAGAAAGATCGCGCCCCCGTGACGCTTCATGATCTGCATCGCGCCATAGACCCAGCGATAGCGCTGCGACATGAAGGCGGCGAGCGTATCCGGCGTCAGGCCCTTTCCCATGCTCTCCGGGATATAGGCTGCGCTATAACCCGCTTCGAACAGCTTGAGTCCCAATTCCGTGTCTTCGGTGATGCACCACACGCTCCAGCCGCCGACCGCCTGGAGCGCGTCCTTGCGCACCACCATCATCGTGCCGTGCTGGATGATCGCGTCGTATTCGTTGCGCTCCACCATTCCGATGTGGAAGAATCCGCGATATTCCTCGTAGCACATGAACTTGAAGACGTTGTCGTGCGCGTCGCGATAATCCTGCGGTCCCTGCACCAGCGCGATCTCGGGCGACGCAAAGTATGGCAGCGCCCGGCGCAACCAGCCCGGTTCGACGCAATAGTCGCTGTCGATCACGGCGATGAAGCCGGCATCGGGGTCGGTCAGCCGCAGCGCTTCGTTGAGGGCGCCCGCCTTGAAGCCTTTCACGCCGTCCAGATGATGAAAACGAAACCGCGAACCCAGCGTCGCGCAATGCGCTTCGACGGGCTGCCACACCGCTTTGTCCGGGGTGTTGTTGTCGAGCACGATCACTTCGAAATCGTCGTAGTCGAGCTTCGCCAACGCATCCAGCGTCTGGATCACCATGGCCGCAGGTTCGTTGTAGCAGGGCACGTGGATCGACACGCGCGGCGACTTTTCCGGGATCGAAACCCGCAGGATGCGCCGCTCCACGCGCCACAAGCTCGAGGCGAGTTCGATGCCTTCGGTCAGGATCACGACTGCGGCGAGCAGCACGAGCGGAATCATCGCGACCGTCATCGCGACATCGCTGGGCTGGATGTATTGCAGCGTGCTCGCGTCCAGCAGCATGAGCAGGCCTGTCGTCACCAGACCCACGAGGGCCGCCATCACCAGATAGCCCGTCTGAC
>JBEKLK010000214.1:0-6274 GCA_050010235.1 Rhizomicrobium sp. | reverse complement strand
ATGAGGCCGCCGACCACGACAAGTCCTAACGGGCGACGCGACGATCCATCGGCGCCATAGCCTAACGCGATCGGCAGCGCGCCGAGCAGCGCGGCTGCGGTCGTCATCATGATGGGGCGGAAGCGTTCCAGACTGGCGTCGTGAATGGCCTGGTCGTCGGCGATGCCCTGGCGAACGCGCTGCTCGGCGAAGTCGACGATCATGATTCCGTTTTTCTTCACGATGCCCATCAACATGAACATGCCGATGTAGGCGTAGAGCGAAGCTTCCGCGCCGAAAATCCAGAGCGTGAGCAGCCCGCCGAGCAGCGCCACGGGGAGGGAAGAGAGCACGGTGAGCGGGTGCAGATAGCTCTCGTAGAGAATCGCCAGAATTACGTACATAACGAACACGGCGAAGATCATCAGAATGGAGAGATCGGAAACCGTGTTGCGGAAGGTGAGCGCTTCGCCTTGCAGCGCACCTTGCACGCTGGGCGGGAGAATTTCCTTAGCGGAGGCTTCCACATAATTGGTGGCCGGGCCGATGGCGAATCCGGGCTTCAGATTGAAGAACATGGTCACGCTGGTGAATTGATTGATGTGGTTAACGGCTTGCGGGCCGATGACGGGATGCCAGCTTGTGACCGCGTTGAGCGGAACCATGCGCTGGCCGTCGTCGCTCTTGATGTAGAGCTTGCCGAGGTCCTCGGGGGCGGAGCGCTTGTCGTCGGCGACTTCGAGAATCACCTGATATTGATCGGTCGCTTTCTTGATCAGGTAGCTGTAGTTCTGCGAGTAGGCGTCGTGCAGGAGGGTAAGAATGCGGGCCTCCGACACGCCATATTGTTTCGCCTGGTCGCGCAGAATGTCGACTTGCAGATTCGGGGTGTGATTGTAGAGATCGGAATTTACGAAAAGAAATCCGGGATACTCGCGCATCTTTGCCATCATTTTTCCGGCGGTGGCGTAGACCTCGTCGCCGTCGATTCCGGAGAGCGCGTAAGCGAATTGGCCCTGCGAGTTGGCGGTTGCGCCGGTGCTGATTTCGAGCGCGGGGTTCGGCTGGAGAAAAGCAACCGTGCCCGGAATCGTGGCGGAGATGCCGCCCATCAACTGGCCCGCGACTTGTGCGATCGGGGCGCGCTCGGATGGGTCTTTCAAAAACGCGAGCAGAAAGATCTGGTTCGAGCCGAGGAAAGCACTATTGCCGCTCATGGTAAAGGTGCTGCGCACGGCGGGATTTGCCTTCATGATTTTTTCCGCCTCCGACTGATAGGCGTGCATCTCGTCGGGTGAGGAGCCTTCCTGTGCGACCATGACGCCGCGGACGAACGAACTGTCACCGACCGGCAGGAATGACTTCGGGATCACGTAGAAGAGATAGCCGGTGCCGGCCAGGCAAACGACCCAAACCAGGGCAGAAATCCAGCGGTGGCGGAGGAAGAACCACAGTTGGCGTCCGTAGACATCGAGGACTTTGCGCTCGACCGAGCCGAAGGCCCGCTCCATCCAGGTTTCCTTCGCGCCGGCGCCGCGATTGCCGAGCAGCCGCGAGGTCATGAGGGGAGTGAGCGTGAGCGAAACCAGTCCGCTGGCGAGGATGGAAATCACGATGGTGATCGAGAACTCGCGGAAGATGCGCCCCATGAGGCCGGTCAGGAAAACGAGCGGGATGAAAACGGCGGCGAGCGAGAGCGTCATCGCCAGAATTGTGAAGCTGATTTCCTTGGCGGATTCGAGAGAGGCGTCGAATGCGTTGCAGCCCGCTTCCATCAGGCGCACGGTGTTTTCGAGGAAGACGATCGCGTCATCAACCAGGAAGCCGATGGCCAGCGTCAACGCCATCAGCGAGAGATTGTCCAGGCTGTAGCCCAGAACATTCATGGCGATGAATGTCAGGAGCAGGGAGAGCGGCAGGGCGACGGCTGGAATCAGCGTGTCGGTGACGCGGCCGAGGAAAATGAAGATGACCATCACCACCAGCACAAAGGCGAGGTAGAGCGTGGTCTTGACGTCTTTGATGCCGCCGACAATGGTGAGCGAGCGATCGTAGGCGGGCACGATCACGACGGAGTTCGGGAGTTGCGACTGAATGTTGGGGAGAATCCCGCGCACCGCTTGCGCGACCTCGACCGCATTGGCGCCGGCCCGGCGAAACACTGCGACCACCACGGTCGCGCCCGGCTGG
Source organism: Rhizomicrobium sp. (assembly GCA_050010235.1). GTDB lineage: Bacteria > Pseudomonadota > Alphaproteobacteria > Micropepsales > Micropepsaceae > Rhizomicrobium. The sequence continues at coordinate 4,105 of JBEKLK010000214.1, read as the reverse complement.
GGATAGCCGCGCACCCAGAAGCGCATGTCGATGCGTTCGTCCTGCACGGATTGGCGGGCGGCGGCAACGTCTTTCAGATAAACCGGCGCGCCGTTGGTCTGGCCGACGATGAGGCCGTCATATTGATCGGCGGTAGTGAGCTGGCCCTGGGGCTGCAAAAGAAAAGTGCGATGCGGCCCGTCCATCTGGCCCGCGCCCGTGTAGGCGGTGCCATTCTTGATCGCGGTGGTCAAATCTTCGACCGTGATGTTGCGCACGGCCATGGCGGACGGATCGGCCTTGATGCGCACCGCCGACTGCGTGCCATAAACCGCAACCTGGCTGACGCCCGACAGAACGCTGATGCGCTCGCCCACTTGCGTGTTGGCGAAATCGTAGAGCTGGCCTTCGGTCGCCGTGTCGCTGACCAACGCGATGTACATGATCGGCTGATCGTTCGGGTTCGTCTTGGTGAAGGTGGGAGGGCTGGGAAGATCGACGGGCAGTTGCCCCTGGGCGCGCGTGATCGCAGCCTGCACGTCGGTGGCGGCGCCGTCGAGGCTTTTGGAAAGATCGAATTGCAGCACGAAGCTGGAATGACCCTGGCCGTTGTTCGAGGTCACAAGCTCAAGGCCGGGAATCTGCATGAACTGGCGCTCAAGCGGCGTGGCAACGTTGTTGGCCATCGTCTCCGGAGTCGCGCCCGGATAGCTGACCTGCACTTGAATGACCGGGTAGTCGATGGCCGGCAGATCGCTGACTGGAAGCCGGAAGTACGCCAGCACTCCAAAGAGAACGATGGAGACCGTCAATGCGACGGTCATGACCGGACGGCGAATAAATACTTCAGAGAGATTCACGACCTTCCTCCTGCTGCGGAGTTGCTTTTGTTGCCCGCGTTCGCCTTGCCGGAATCGTTTGCGGGGGAAGCGGCGGAGGCGCCATCGACGCGCACTTTGCCACCCGGTCGAACCAGCATCTGGCCGGCGAGCACAATGCGCTCGTTGGCGGCAATGCCTTCGGTGATGACGACATCGTCGCCCTGGCGCTGCCCGAGCTTCACCGGGCGCAACTCGGCGGTGTCGTCCGATTTCACCACGTACACAAACGAGCCCTGCTGGCTGATCTGCGCGGCCTGACTTGGAATCAGCACGGCTCTTTTTTCGGTCGACAAGACAAGCTTTACGTCCACAAATTGCCCGGGCCAGAAGTGGCGGTCGGGGTTGGCGATCGTGGCCCGCAGGTTCACCGTGCCGCTGCCGTTCTGCACGGTGTTGTCGAGGAATTCGACGCGGCCAGCTCGGGCGGCTTTTTCAGTTTCCGACGGGAGGCGGATTGCAGCCTTCAGCGTGCCGCTGGACATCTGTTTTTGCACCGCGGGCAAATCGCTCTCGGTGATGGTGAAGACCGCGTAAATGGGATCGATGCGCTGAATCGAGAGCAGAGAAGTCGAGTTCGCCTGCACGACGTTGCCAACGTCGACCAGGCGAGCGCCGGCCCGCCCATTGATGGGCGAGTGAATGTAGCAATATTCAAGGTTGAGCTTCGCGGTTTCAAGGCTCGCTTCCGCCGACTCGACCTGCGCCTGATCGACATCGACCGTGTTCTTCTTGGTGTCGTAATCCTGCCTGGAAATCGCGTGGGTGGCGATGACCTCCTCGTCGCGCGAGAACTGAATTTTCGCCAGATCGAGCGCCGCTCTCGCCTGCGCCAGCGACGCTTGCGCGGCGTCAAGTTGTGCCTGGTAGGGACGCGGGTCGATCACGAACAAAAGCTGCCCCTTCGCCAGGTTCTCGCCATCCTGAAAATGGCGCTCGACGATGCGGCCTCCGACTTGCGGCGTCACCGTGACCGCTTCGAAGGCCGCACTTTTGCCGATTTCGTCGAGGTAGCGCGGCACATCCTGCTCGGTCGCCTTGACCACGGTGACCAGCGGCATCGACATGGCGGGCGCCGCTTGCACGGTGCCTTTGCTGCATGCCGCGGTCGCCAGCATGGCTAACAGGGCGCCCGCCAGCGCGAGGCGTCGATTTTGAAATGGATTTGTCCCTACTGCATTTCCAGCTTGCATATGCATTTGCCATCCTTAACCTTGCCGATTTTCGAAAACGTGATGGTTCTAGGCCGAAGCGGCAAGAGGCGAGGTGATTCCCTTCGCGTATGCCGCTCCCGCCTGCGCCAGCGCCGGATCGTTGGCATCGATGCCGGCCAGCCTGCGGTGAAGTTCGGCGCGCCCGCCAATCTTCTGCAAGGCGCGAATGCGGGCGGCGACGAGATCGGCGATGCCGCAATTCAGCAGCAGCGAGGCCTCGCGATCGGAGTATCGCTCGAGCACGGAAATTACGAACGCGAAGCGATCGAACGGGTCGAGCGAGGTGATCGCCTCGATTTCCTCAGGGACAGTGCGCGGCCCCGGCGCGTTCACGACGACGTCCGCCCCCTGTGCCGAGGCCGAAGCAAGCGCATCTGTTGTCGGATGCGAGGGTCTCAAATATTCGGGGCGAGGATGGGCCATCCGGATCGCGTTCCCAACGATAGTGCGGCGAGCCCACGATTGCGCCCATTCTTTGAAAACGGCGCTCTCTTTTTGCGAAGCATCCAGTCCGTGGACAAAGCATTTTTCGGCGGATGCGCGGTCCGCGGTCAGCAGGAACGAAAGCAAATACAGCTGGTTCATTTCTTTGGTAAAAATCCGGCAAAAATCCCCGGGCGTTGCGTAGTCCGTCGCTTTGTGGCCTATTGCGTGATTCGTGGCGATCATCTTCAACTTTCTCCTTCTACTGATCGTCGTTGGCCACGGTCGCCATTCGACCGCAATCGACATCGACCATCAGGTTGTTTCAATCTCTTCATTCTTCTTAAGCCGGCTTGGGGCCGATGCGTTTCGCGGCCGGCATCGGCAAAGCCGGGCCAGTTGTTTCAAAACGTGCCGCGTGAGAACGCCATCGCAGGAGAACTTTGCGCCCTGCTTCATGAGATCGAGCAGCGTGTTTTCTCCATCCGGGCCGATCACGGTCACGTCCGCCAGGTCAACGATCAGCTTCCGGCCGCGCAACTGCTCTCCGGCGGTCCGCCATGCGCTCTCGACTTCAGCGGTCCAGGGAGCTACGAGCTTTCCCGCCAGCACCAGCCTGCGTTGACCGTCCGTCTCGACGATGGAAATCTTGAACATTTGTTGTGCGGCCTGTCGTGCGGCTTGTGGTGCTTGCCTGTTTTGCTTGCCGATGACCAATACGTAGGCAATGCGCGTGCCAAAGCGCCGGCGATTCGTAAGTCGTTGAATTGAATTGAAAAGAGAGAACCGGTGTGTCGAAAAGTGTCGATGTGCTCTTCGACATATGTCGAGGACGCCGACAGACTGTCTTAGCGGCCGACCATTAGCACGCTATGAATCGGGTGATCGATCGGACGATCCGCGCACGGGACATGGAAAGAGTATTCGGGAGAGGATCGCAGGAGGCGCGAAATCACAAAGCTGCGCGCGGATCGATTCCGAGTTTTTTCATGCGCGAGATCAGGGTGGTGCGCTTAAGGCCCATGCGGGCGGCGGCGCCTTCCGGTCCAGCGACGCGGCCCCGAGTGTCTTTGAGGATGCGCATGATTTCGCCGCGGTCGTCGGACTCGCGAGCGCCCTGCGCCGGAGCGGCTTTGCCGTTGGTGCCGAGTTCGCCCACGGGCACTTGCAGGGCTGAACCGTGCGTCAGGATCACGGAGCGTTCGATGAAGTTTTCCAGCTCGCGAATATTTCCCGGCCAGTGCCAGCTCGAAAGCTTATTCATGGCGGCGGTCGGAATGGATTCGATTTTCTTCTCCATGCGGCGTCCGTATTTCTGGGTAAAATAACGCACCAGCAGCGGAATGTCTTCGGGGCGCTCGCGCAGCGGCGGAATGCGAATGGGAAATACGTTCAGGCGATAGTACAAATCGCTGCGGAATTCGCGGTTCTCGATCATTTTGTCGAGATCGCGGTTGGTAGCCGCCACCAGCCGAATGTTCACCTTTTTCGTGAGCGTGCTGCCCAGGCGCTCGAATTCGCGTTCTTGCAGGGCGCGCAGAAGTTTCGGCTGAATTTCCAGCGGAATGTCGCCCACCTCATCCAGAAAGAGCGAACCCTGATCGGCCAGCT
>JBEKLK010000213.1:0-6298 GCA_050010235.1 Rhizomicrobium sp. | reverse complement strand
CTTCCCGGCAATCGCCGTATTGAACATTGATGAAGGTGACGCCGGGGGTCTTCAGGATCGGTCCCCAGCTGTTGAGCGCGCTATAATATCTGTGGCGCTTGGTGCCCAGCATCATCGAACGCCAGCAGATTCCAACATATGGTCCCGGCCCAATCGCCTCCAGTCGCGCGCGAAATTCAGCGACGCGCTCGGGATCCGGCGTGAGAAACGTCTCGTGCGGGAAATCCTCGAGACGCTTCCTGAAGAACGGTATCGCCGAACCCATGAGCGCGTAGTAGTCGGGCTCGCCGCCTTCGACCGCCCATGGAATGAATCGCAACTCCTTATTGCCGTCCGGGCTGATGAGCTTGCGGTCGTCATAGGCGCCGACTTGCGCCGCCGGAAAGGATCGCTGGAAGAGCGTCACCAGGCGCGGATCGACGCAGATTTGCAATTTTCCTTCCGGTCCTACGGCGCGCATGATGTCCGGCAGGATGTTTGCGAACATGAACTCGTCACCAAGGCCTTGCTCGCCGACAACGAGGACGCGCTTGCCGTCGAGCGGCTCGCCGTTCCACACCGGCGCCTTGATCACGTGATGCACATAGGCGCGGAATCGCGGCGAATTGCGCGTTTCGTAATCCCGGAAGCCCTCCTCGAGCCGGCCCATGCCGATGAGGCAAACGCCGCGTGAGTGCCGGCCTTCGAGGATTTCCGTCGGATCCTTCGCCAGCGCCAGCGCATGATCATACGCGTCGAGCGCCTCATCGAGGCGGCCGAGATGGGCATAGGCGAAGCCGAGATTGTGCCAGGGTCGCGCGAAACCGGGATCGAGCTTGATCGCTTCCTGGTAGAAAACGAGGCTCTCATCCGCACGGCCGTCTTCGGCGAGCACGGTGGCGAGCGAATTCCACAGGATGGGTTCGGTGGGCATCCGCAAAAGAGCGGCCCGCAAAGTCTCGATGGCAAGCGATTGCAGGCCTTGGTCAGCCTGGATCGTGCCCAGATTGTTGTAGCCGAGGGGTGAATCGGGGCGCGCGGCGATAAACAGCCGGAACATCCTTTCCGCCCCTTCGATCATCTTCAGGTTCCAGGCCGTCAGACCGAGATTAAGAAGAAGGTCCGGGTCGTTGGGATCGATCTCAAAGGCGCGCTCATAGGTTACCAGCGCCTTGTGCAGATGGCCCATGCGCTCGAGCGCCATCGCGAGCACGTGAAAGGCCTGCCCGTTGGAACCGTCCTCCTGCGTCGCCTCGAGCGCCAGCTGTCCGGCGCGCACAATATCTCCGCGGCGCCAGTTCTTGATCGCGCGGCGAAGGCAACCATTCGATCTGCGCCGCGACTGCGCGGCGTCGATTTCTTCCGACAGCTTTTCGAGCTTGGTCAGCGTATCCGCATGGGCGTCCATGCCTGCGCGCGAGTCCAATCCGGGTGCAACGGCCGCCTGCGCCATGTAGAATTTGCCTCTTCGTGAAGGCCCATAAAACGCGAAGCGTGCTTAATTCCAGGTGAACACAACTCTGCGGGATGCAAGTCAATTATTAAGGATTGGGCGCTAGGTTTTCATGGTGTCGCGAGTGCAAAAGAGCGCGAACGAATCCGCTCGATGTCGCATCCGCCAGGGAGCCGAAGTCCATGCCGCTCAAATTGTCGTTGAAGCCGCTGGAAAAATTCGTGCTTAACGGCGCTGTCCTCACCAACGGCGACAAGCGCGCCAGTCTGGTCCTTCAGAACAAGGCGTGCGTCCTCAGGGAAAAGGACATCATGCAGCCCGAACAGGCGACCACGCCGGCGCGCAGAATCTATTTCCCAATCATGATGATGTATCTCGATCCGGGCGAAGACGAGAAGTACTACAACGATTTTGCGCTCAGAATGACCGAGTTTATGGGCGCCATCCGCAACCGCGAAGTATTGGCAACTTGTCTGGAGATCAGCCGCCAGGTGATGGGCGGTGCATATTACAAGGCGCTGATGCTATGCCGAAGGCTTTTCGAGTTCGAACAGGAGCGGCTCAACTATGAGTCTCAAGGCCTACCAAAACACGCAGCGAATCGTTGAGAATTCGCGCGAAATGGAATATCGCCTATTCGGCGAGGTGACAGGTGCGCTGATCAACGCGCATAAGCGCAAGGCGCGCGGGGGACCGCTCGTCGAAGCCGTCGATTGGAACCGTCAGCTGTGGCGGACGCTCGCCACCGACTGCCTCGACGATCGCAATCAGCTACCCCAGGACGTGCGCGCCAAAATCGTGTCGCTGTCGCTTTGGGTTGTGAAATATTCCAGACGCGTGACGCGCGAAGGTGCGGAACTTACGCCGCTGATCGAAGTGAACCGTTCGATCATGCAAGGTCTCGGGGCGTCGTAAAGTCCGCCAAATTCCGCTATTTCCGCTCGAATCGGCATTACGGCCCTTGATATCGTGGGCTGTTGCGCTTTCCGGCAATGTTTCGTCAATAGCGCCCACACGAATTCATTTGGCGAGCTTGATGGCGCCCGATTTGTTCCATTGCTCCGCTTGGGGGTCGCGCAGGATCGCCATCGCGAGAACGTCGGTCCATATTCCGTCGATGTAGGCTGCGCGGCGGAAACGTCCTTCCTCTTCGAAGCCCACAGCCTTGTAGGCGCGGACCGCCCTGAGATTTGTCGCCAGAACGGTGAGTTGAATCCGCTTGAGGTTCAGATGATTCCAAGCGTAGTCCACCGCCAATTTGAGCGCGGCCTTCCCGAGCCCGCGGCCGCGGTCTTCGTCGCTGCCGATCCGAATGCCGATATCCGCGGACCGGTGGACGGCGTGAATATTGGTGATCTGGATATATCCGCATGGCGCGGGATTGTTGCGTTTGCGGATCACAAACAGCACCTTGGACGTGTCGGTCGCAAACGTACCGAGCCAAGCGTTGAACGCGACGCCGTCGACGGGCCGGTAAGCGACATCCAGGCTTGCGCTCTTGACATCGTTGACCCAGCGAAACAACGCCGCGCTGTCGTCGGGAATGAGCGGACCTATCGCGACGTCGCAATATTCCTGCATCACAGGCATCAACGCGCTCGTCATGCGAAGACCTCTCGCAGCGCAGAAGCGAGCACCGCTCGGTGCGCTCTGCCAAACTCCATCGAACGATGATGACGGCGCACTGTTGCTGAATTGACGGATGGACGCACAGGACGACCCTTACCGGAAGGTTATCGCCGCCTTTACCCGATCGCGCCGGTCATTGGATTTTCGCCGGCGGTTTGTGCAGTCACGCGATTGTCTTGGATGACGGTAGCGCGGGGACGTTAAGGCGGCGTGAAATTGCGCAATGCTGCCCGGGAATCATCCCCCGACCACCTTCGCGCTTTATGCGGACACCAGGCGCCTCCGAGCCCTTTCCTGCCGGCCTAATCTTCTGCCGGGCGGCAAGAAGTGCCGGGATTAACAGTTTGTTTCCCAAAAAAAACCTTTCAATTTCAATGAGTTATGCAGAAGTGGCGGCTGACCAACCGTGGCACGGCGCTTGCGCTTTGCCATGCCGGGGCATGGTGCCCTCAACAGAGATGCAGAACGCCGTGGGGCACTGAAAGTGACGGAGAACCAAAAATGCTCAGCGTAAACACGAATACGGGCGCGATGCAGTCGCTCCAATATCTCAACGAGACGAACGATCAGCTCAATTCGACCCAAAACGCCATCAACACGGGCATGACCGTGGCGTCGGCCGAAGACAACGGTGCCGTCTTTGCCATTGCGCAGGATATGCGCGGTGACGTGGCGGGGTATTCGGCGGTGTCCGGCAGCCTCAACCGCGCGACCTCCTCGGTCGATGTCGCGTTGTCGGCCGGCCAGTCGATTTCGGACTTGCTGATCCAGATGAAGCAACAGGCTTTGTCGGCGTCCGACCAGTCGCTCGATACGGCGAGCCGCCAAGCCCTGAACGAAGACTTCCAGGCGCTGGCCAGCCAGATCACCTCGATCGTCCAGAATGCCGAGTTCAACGGCTTCAACCTGATCAACGGTTCGACGAAGCAGATCTCGGCGCTCGCGTCTTCGGACGGCGCGCACAAGATCACGGTTGCGGCCGAAAACATGAGTATGTCTGGTTCGATCATCACGATCGCATCGACGGGTTCGATTTCGACCCAGTCGAAAGCCTCCGCGATGATCTCGACGGTCGAGACGTCACTGACCAATGTCGACTCGGCACTGGCCAGCCTGTCCAGCGGTGCGGCAAAACTCTCGGTGCAGGGCACCTTCGTCACCCAGTTGTCCGACAATCTCACCACCGGCATCGGCAATCTGGTCAACGCCGACATGGCAACCGAAAGCGCGCAATTGCAGTCCCTGCAGGTCAAGCAGCAGCTTGGCGTTCAGGCGTTGTCGATCGCCAATCAGTCGCCGCAGATCATCCTGTCTCTGTTCAAGGGCGGCTAAGCTCTCCGCAACGAAAGCTGAACCCCACAAAAAGCGGCGCGCGGCGAAAGCTTCGCGCCGCTTTTGTTTTTAAATTAGATCAAATACGGCAATTACTGCCGCGTTACCCGGCAAGAATTGCCGTCGAGAGGTAAATTCTACCGGGTGCCGCGCGTCGCCCGGCACATTCGATCCGGGGGATGTTTGCCGCTTCCGGCTCGCAAAAGAAAGTTAGCCAATTCTGAATCGGTCTCCGGCACGCAGGTTGCGAACGGTCTGTGCAGGGCAAAACGCCCGATGAGCAAAACGCTCGAAGTCACAAACCAGAATGGAGACCATCCAATGAACGGGATTAGCGTCAACACCAACTCGGGCGCGATGCAGTCGCTCCTGTATCTCGACCAGACCAATGCTCAGCTGAACACTGTCCAGAACGCCATCAACTCAGGCATGACCGTAGCCTCGGCACAGGACAACGGTGCCGTGTTCGCCATTGCGCAGAATATGCGTGGCGACGTTGCAGGCTACAGCTCCGTCAGCGCCAGCCTCAGCCGGGGCACGTCCTCGGTCGATGTCGCGCTTTCGGCCGGCCAGTCGATCTCCGACTTGCTGATCCAAATGAAGAGCCAGGCTCTGTCGGCTTCCGACTCCTCGCTCGACACCGCCAGCCGCCAGGCACTGAATGAAAACTTCCAGGCTCTGCTCACGCAGATCTCGTCGGTCGTGCAGAACGCCCAGTTCAACGGCGTCAACCTGATTGACGGTTCTACGAAGCAGATCACGGCGCTTGCTTCCACCGACGGTACGCATCGCATCACCGTCTCGGCGGAAAACATGAGCCTCAGCGGCAAAGTCGTGACAATCGCATCGACCGGCTCGATCTCGACCCAGTCAAAGGCGTCCACGATGATCTCGACCATCGAAACGTCGCTGACGAACGTCGACTCCGCTCTCTCCACTCTGTCGAGCGGTGCGGCGAAGTTCTCGATCCAGGCGACCTTCGTCAATCAGCTGTCGACCGCCCTCACAACCGGCATCGGCAACCTGGTCGACGCCGATATGGCGACCGAAAGCGCTCAGTTGAACTCCTTGCAGGTCAAGCAGCAGCTTGGCGTGCAGGCGCTGTCGATCGCGAACTCTGCGCCGTCGATCGCGCTCAAACTGTTCGGCGGATAATCACTCTAGCGGCGGGGTCGGTTACACCGGTTCCGCCGTTCCTTTCCGTCCTGCGAGCGCCGATATCTCGGCTCTCCCCCAGGGTGTCCAAGGGTCGTGGGAGTGGGTATCTCTACAAGAAGACAAGAAGCGGGCGGAGGTTCCAACGAGGATCTCCGCTCGTATCTTTTTTGCGACATGCGGAATTGGAAAGCGGCCTGGGAGTAAGCCTTGTCTAAAGGCCCAGGCAGAGTGTCAGGGCATTGACGACCGCTTCCGCGTCGTCCTGCGTCATCGATGCGAACAGCGGCAGGCTCAGGACCTGCTCATAGTAGCGATCCGCTCCAGGAAGTTCAGGCGTCTCGAAGCGCTGGGCATAATAGGGCTGGCGGTGAACCGGGAAGTAATGCACTTGAGTGCCGACGCCATGTGCCGCCAGATCGCGCATCAGCTTTGCGCGCGAAATCCCCGCCGCGGGGAAATCAATCCGGACAACGTAGAGATGCCATGCCGGCAGCGCGCGGCGCGTGCGCGCCAGAGGTCGAAGGATCGGCGCAAAGGGAGCGAAGAGCGAATCATAGGCCGCCGCGATGGCGCGCCGGCGTGCCACGAAACGGCCGAGCTTGCCCAGTTGTGAAATGCCGAGTGCGCATTGGATGTCATTGGCGCGCCAGTTGAATTCGGGTTCGATCAGTTCGTAGTACCAGGGATTGGGTGCGCCGGTTTCGTCGAACGCGTCGTCCCGGTTCACGAAATCGCCCGGTTCACGCG
>JBEKLK010000212.1:0-6335 GCA_050010235.1 Rhizomicrobium sp. | reverse complement strand
GCATTCTGCTGGAGGAAGATTCGAAGAGGCGAGCGGCGATAGTGGCCGATCTGGTCGAAATGTACCATCCACCATTGAACCGCTCGAAATGAGGCCGTCACGGACCAATCTCTGATGATACTTCAAGATGCGCTCGGTAATGAGCGTTTGGATTTGGCTCTCGAAAAATCGAATGATTGCCCACTTCAACCGAATCCGAATGGGGTCGCTCATTTCGCGCGCTTCTCTTTCTTGCGCCGCTTCGCCTGTGCCGTCTTGCCTAGCGGTTTGTGCGGCTCCGGCTTGTTCGTAAGAAAGTGAGCGAGCACGTTTTTTTCGCGCTTATCCACTTCGCTAGGCGGCAACTTTTCATCGGAGGGTTTTTTCATGAAAGACGATCTCCTTAGCGCGTCGGCATCAGTCAATTGGGCCGTATCCAATTTCCCATCCTTTGATGAGAGGCTGGGAAACTGGGTCGATGAGAACGTCCACGTAACCATCAAAGAGACGCCACCGGACGTTCCGAACAACGTCATAGTAGCGGAGGATAAAGTTCCGCTGCCGCTCGAATTTAATGCCGAAGTCGGTGCTTACATCAATGCCATCCGAAGCAGCCTCGACATTCTGGCCACTTCGCTCGTCCAACGCTACGGCGTATCGGTTCCGGAGGAAGATGTTTACTTTCCCGTTGTCAGAGATCGGGAGACCTTCGACCGTGGGAAGTACAAAGGGCATAAATTCGTGCAAGCGTTGCCCGCTCCCGAACGTGACATTGTCGAAAAGCTGAAACCTTATGCGGGAGGGAATGACCTCCTGTGGGACCTCCATCGCCTCGACATTCTGCGTAAGCACTTCCGCCTGCTCACCGTCCAGACCAACCCAGCCGCGTTTCGAATCACAGGCTGGGGACTCAGCAACTACTTCACTCGGATCAGCACCGGGTGGGCATGCAATCCAGGCGAAACCATGTTGGGCCTCGTTACCAAGAACGCACCTCATTTCGAGATGCACTTCACCGGCTTTATAGGCCTGAATGAACCCGGGCCACTTGCGAGAGTACCGGTTGTTCACGCGCTCGACACATTCGCTAAGCTCGCGCAGTCGATCATCATGCGATTTGACCACTGATGGCGCACTCATGCGCGCCTTCCGTGATGAATCGTCCCTCGGACGGCGGAAAAATCGCTCCGATCTGCGGCCCTTAACGACGCACCTACGGCGGACGAGACACATACCGCAGCTAGCGAATCGGACGCACTTCTCCCCGCCGCCTCTATGATGGAAGCGGAGAGACATGCGCGCGCACATTCGGTAGTGTTTTGCTCCGTAAGCGACTGTGCCCCTAACCAATTTACTTTGTTAAGTGCACAATTCCCCCCGCAAGGGGGGAAGGCTAAATATTTTTTGCGCGCTCTTTTTTTTGACCTTCCCCCCTTGCGGGGAAGGTGGCGCGCGGCGTTAGCCGCGTGACGGAAGGGGGCCCGCCACGGAGAGTTAGGTGGACACCAACTCCCGCGCCAGTCTCACCGCATCCTCCGTCTCGTGATAGATCCCGAAGCCGATGCGCAGGCGATCGCCGCGGGAGTCGACGATGATGTTCCGCTTCTCGAGATCGTTCGCAATCTTCCCCGCATCGCGCGTCCGAAAGGCGAGGAAGCGGCCGCGGCGAGAGTCGTCCGGCATCAGCAGCATCGCGCGATCGATCCGCGCCTTATGACGGTCCAGTTCGCCAAGAAAAGCCCGCTCGATGCCGCGCACATGCGCCAGCATCCGGCCGACGGAGAGTTGTTCCGCCTTCAGCCAACCCTGCACGGCATTGAAGCGGTAGAGGCCGGAGACGTCGAAGGTCGCGCCCAGGAAGCGGCTGCCGTCGCTTTGAAACGGCACGTCCTGCGAGGCCGCTTCCAGCGAGCCGAAGCCGGCATACCAGCCCGTGTCGCGCGGCCGCGCGCCGAAACCCGGCGGACAATGGAGAAAGCACGCGCCTTCGCCCGCCATGGCATATTTGTAGCCGCCGGCGAGATAGAACGCGCGCGCTGCAATTGCGCTCAGATCGGTGGGGATCGCCATAAACCCGTGATACCCGTCGATGACGATGAAGGTTTCGGGATCGGATACGGCGCGCACGATCCGTTCGAGATCGCGCAGCGCGAACCCGGAATCGAAATAGACCTGACTGAGGAATACGAGATCGTGCTGGCCTGCTCGCGCGGCTTCCGCGAATCGTGTTTCGAAACTGTCGAACGGCCCGGTCGCGATCCGCGTCACCTGCACCAGCCCGTCTTCTTCCAGCCGCGCGATTTGGCGGGTGAAGCTCATGAATTCCGAGCTTGTGGTGAGGATGCGTGCGGGCCGGTTCGACGGCAGGCATGACAAAAGCCTGAGCACAAAGGAGTGCGTGTTGGGTCCGAACGCGATGGTGGCCGGATCGGGGAGGCGCAACTCTCGCGCGATATGGCGCTGCGCGGCCGGGATCACCTCTGCGAAAATACGATCCCATTTGCGGTCGAGCAGATGCGCCGCATCATGCCACGCGGCCTGTTGCGCGGCGAAGCTGACATCGGGCCAGGGATGATGGCTGTGCGCGGCCGCATGCAGCGGCGCGCCCGCGCGGCCGACGCTGAGCGCAAATCCCTTCATTGCGGCGAGACGGGTCCCGCCTTGATGTCGGGGTCGTTCAGATGCGCCGCCTTCCAGCGCATCGCGGTCCAGATGCGGGTGTGGCCCGACGGGTGATCGTAGAAAATGAATTCTTCCCACGGCGACGGATCGAGCTTGCGATATTCGGCAAGCTTGAGGGTTACTGTCGCGAAGCCGTCGGGCTGGCGGGCCGTGTTGACGCCGAAGATATCGGCCTGGGCTTCGGCCGTTCGCGTGATCGTGTTCTGGACGGGAGTCCCCAGCATGATGAACACGGCCACCAGCGCCATGACGACCGGCAGGCCCGCGGGATCGTCGATGGTTCGCACGTCCCAATTGCCGCCGAAAATATCGACGAGGATGTGGAATCCCCAGTTCACGAACACGAATCCCACCAGGAAAAACAGCCCGAACCAGGTCAGCAGGAGAGCGGAGTGGTTGAGCACGTAATGGCCCATCTCATGGCCGAGAACGGCCAGGATCTCCGCCGGCGTGCAGCGTCTGATCAGATTGTCGTTGAGCGAGATGCGCGTGGTGCCGAACAGGCCGGACACATTGGCGCTGACGCGATTGCTTTGTTTGGAGGCGTCGAACTCATAGACATCCGTCGCGGGAATGCCGTTGCCGCGCGCGAGCGAAAGAATCTCCTGTTTGACGGGGCCGTCTTTCAGCGACGTATAGGTGTTGAACAGCGGCGCGATGAACACGGGCGCGATCATCAGAAGGATCGCCATGAACACGACGGTCACGAGCGTGCCCCAGATCCACCACATGCGCGGCGCGCCGCGCACGATGGCATAGATCACCGTCAGGACGATCGCGGAGCCGACGATGTTGAGCCCGAACCCGATCCCGAAATCGCGGAACCATTGCAGAAAGTTCTGGTTCGAGAGACCGTAGGCATGCTCCCGGAAGAAATCTTCGTAGATCGTGAGCGGGAAGGTCAGCACGGCGACGACCGCGACATACATCGCCACATAGATCGGCACCTGCCAGAATCGCGACCGCGTCACGCCCTGCGCGATGTTGCGCATGCCGGCGGAAATGCGCAGCCACAACAGAAGCGCGGACACGGCGACGGCGTATAGCGCGTCGACCAGGATCAGGGTGTAGCCGCCCTCGAAATAGGAATCGGATCGCGCCCGCGCGGCGCCGCTCACCTGGCTGAGATAGGCATTCGTCGCCTTGACGGGATCGAATTTTACGGCGGCATTGCCGCCCGGCGACGGAAGCGATTGAACGGCGATGGTGGAGGTGGGCGCGGCCGCGGGTGTCGCCTGTGCGTCGGCGGTTCCGGCAAACAGAAAAGCTCCAAGCAGTAATGCCGCTACGGCCGCAATGGCTGTCAGTCCCCGTCGCATGTGTCCCTCCCGTTTGGTCGAATCTGGCAGATCGTACACCGCAATCACCTCATGAGCAGCATGCGATAGACGGCGATGGTGTCCGCGCACATCCGCTCGACGGTATATCGCGCCGCAATATGTGCGCGGCCCTTCATGCCCATGGCAAGATGGCTGGTGGCATCGAGCGAAAGCAGTTCCCGCAGCGCGTTCGCCAGCGCCGGCGCATCGTTCGGCGGAATCAGAAGACCGGATATGCCGGGCAGCACGGTCTCCTGCGACCCGCCATGATTCGTCGCGATCACAGGCCGCGCCATGGCGCTTGCTTCGGCCGACACCCGGCCGAACGCTTCGGGATCGGTCGAGGCCGACACGACGATATCGGCGGCAAGATAGGCCGCCGGCATGTCGACCGTGTGACCGGGAATTGCCACGACGTCTTCGAGGCCGCCTTCGGCGATGGCCTTGCGCAATTCGTTTTCGTAATCGGTGCGGCCTTGCGCATCGCCGGCGAGCACGGCGCGCACGTTTCGAAGCCGGCCTTCGCGCTTGAGCTCAGCGAGCGCGGCGAGGAATACCGTCTGGCCCTTCCAGCGCGTCAGCCGACCCGGCAACAGGATGACGGTGTCGTCTTCGCGCGCACCCCAGGCCGACCGCAACGCCGCGGTGCGCGACGGCGCAATGCCCGCGGGATCGAACTGCGCCAGATCGATTCCGCGCGGGATGACGATCAGCCGCTTCGGCTTGAACCCGTATTGCGACGCGATATGCGCGGCCGTCCATTCGGAATTCGCGATCACCGCATCGGCCCGCGCCATCACGGAATTGTAGAATCGCTTGAGCGGATTGGAAGCGTTGTAGATGCCGTGATAGGTGGTGACGAACGGCACCTGCGCCCGCCGCGCCGCCCACAATGCACTCCACGCCGGCGCGCGCGACCTTGCATGGACCAGCGCAATATTCCGTGTACGGATCAGATTGCGCAGGCGGACCGCATTGGCCGCCAGCGCGTGCGGCGCTTTGGTATCGAGGGCCATGGCGATCAACTCGCCGCCGGACGCTTCCAGTTCCGCCGCCAGTCTGCCGCCGCGCGATGCCACGAGCGGCCGGAAGCCTTCACGCGCAAGTGCGGCCGCCATGTCCACCGTCGTCCGCTCCGCGCCGCCGGCATCGAGCGCGGGAATGACCTGGAGAATCGCGGGTCCCCGTGCTGGCTGCGAAGGCGCGCCGCCTCTATGGTCGGGAGGGATTTTGGGATCGATCGGAATGGCGGGACCGGAGGTCGAAAGATTGGCGCGCGAAGACGGCGAGACCATCGCTTATTTGCGCCGCGCCGGAAAGCCTCCCGGCATCCTGTGGCTGGGCGGGTTCAAATCCGGGATGACCGCCACCAAAGGCACGGCGCTGGATTCATGGGCCGCCGCGCGGGGCCGCAGCCTGTTGCGCTTCGATTATTTCGGGCATGGCCAGTCCTCCGGCAATTTCCGCGAAGGCACCATCACGCGCTGGCGCGACGATGCGCTGGCGGTGCTGGACGGGCTCACCATGGGCCCGCAGATTCTGGTGGGATCCAGCATGGGCGCATGGATCGCGCTGCTGGCGGCGCACGCCAGACCCGAGCGCATCAAGGCGATGTTGCTGATCGCGCCGGCCACCGATTTCACCGAAGCGATCATGTGGGCGCGCTTCCCGCCCGAAATTCGCGCCGAGATCATGGAACAGGGCGAATGGCTGTGGCCGTCGGTCTACGATACCGAGCCTTATCCCATCACCCGGGCCTTGGTCGAAGATGGCCGCCGGCACCTGCTGCTGGGCTCGCCCATCCGGCTGGATTTTCCCGTCCGCATCCTGCAGGGGATGAAGGATCCCGATGTGCCCTGGCAACATGCCGTCAAGCTTGCGGACACCATCGAGGGAGATGTGGCGCTCACCTTGCTCAAGCATGGCGATCACCGGCTTTCGACGCCGGCCGAACTGGCGCGGCTGACCGGGATGCTCGATGCGCTGGCCGAGGCGCGCGAGGGAGCGTAGAACACTCCCCACCATGACAACAAAACCGGTTTTTCGCGGCATTTGGCTTGCGTTCGCGATCGCCTCGACGGCGTTTCCCGCCGCGGCCGCCGATGTCTCTGCGCTCGACAGCCAATCGTTGATCGGCGACAGCCGCTATGACCGCTGCCTCGATCTCGCCAAGCGCAATGCGGAGCGCGCGCTCGAAGCAGCGGAGGCGTGGCGCACATCCGGCGGCGGCGCGGCGGCCGAGCATTGTTCCGCCCTCGCGCTCACGGCGTTGCGCCGTTATCCCGAAGCCGCGGCGAAACTCGATGAAGCCGCCCACGATGCCATGGCCGGGAGCGCCGATGTGCGCGCCGATCT
>JBEKLK010000211.1:0-6349 GCA_050010235.1 Rhizomicrobium sp. | reverse complement strand
CTCGACGGCAAACGAGTCAAAGCGAGTGCACATATATCCACAGGCCAAATCATACGGTTACCGCCCCAACTTCAGACGATCCACAAGGATAAGCACAGCCCTGTGGAGCGTCGTTCCACAGATTCACCGGCCAGTCGTCCACAGATCAATGGCGATGAGAGGATCTTCGCGGAAAGCCTTGTCATTCATAAGGATAATTCCGTGCTGGTTCTCAACAAGCCGTCAGGGCTTGCGACCCAGGGGGGCAGCGGCATCACACGTCATGTCGACGGGCTGCTTGAGTTCCTCACTTTCGGCAAGAAGCAGAAACCCCGGCTGGTCCATCGTCTGGATCGCGATACCTCCGGCGTGCTGGTCGTGGCGCGGACGGCGCCCGCGGCAGCCGCGCTCAGCGAATCGATCCGGCGGCGCGATGCGACGAAAATCTATTGGTCTTTGACCAAAGGCGTGCCGCGGCCGCATCGCGGCACGATCAAGGGCGCAATCGCGAAGGAAGGCGAAGCAGGCCACGATGAAAAAATGGCGATGGTCGAGCGCGATGTCGACGGCGCCAAGCACGCGATCACCGATTATGCCGTGCTCGGCCAGGCGAGTCAGGAGTTCGGCTGGGTGGCGGCCAAGCCCGTGACCGGGCGCACGCACCAGATTCGCGTGCATTTGGCATCTCTCGGCACGCCCATCGTGGGCGATTTCAAATATGGCGGCACAGCTGCGCGTCCCAGGGGCGAGATTGAAGACAAACTGCATCTGCACGCCCGCTCGATCGATATCGCCCATCCCGATGGCGGGCGATTGCGTGTGACCGCACCTTTGTCGCCGCACATGTTGAAAACCTGGAAACTTTTGGGCTTCGATCCGAATTCGACAGAGGACCCCTTTCCGGCGGCGCGCAAACGATGACGAAAAGACCGAAATTCATCCGCAACTGGCGGGAGCTGGAACCCAAGGAACCCGTCAAGCCCGCGATCATGGACGAGACCTTCGGCTTCGGGACAATACTCGGCGGGGCGACGGAGTTGACGCGGCTGCACATCGCTCATGTTCGTCTGCGCGCGGGCGAACGGTCCAATCCTCCCGTGGCGTCGCGCGACGAAGAGGAATTTTTCTTCGTACTGGAAGGCACGCCAGACCTTTGGCTCGATGGATATCTTTATGGCCTGAAGGAGGGCGATGCGATCTCACTACCGGATCGTACCGGTGCGGGCCGCGCGATCCTCAACAACTCCAAGCGCGAAGTTCGCTTCTTCTTTCTGACGGAAGGTTCGCGCTATGCCTCGCGGATGTTTCATCCCTTGGCGGTCGACGCCAAGGCGAACGAAAATCTGAAACGCATGGGCAAGCTGTGGGCCGATCCGCCGAAGCGCAAACGCGGGCCGCATGACGGGCTGACGGACGCGAAACGCGGCAGGCCCGGTCCGGCTGGCGCGCGCAAGAAAGGCAAGCCCCCGGTTGTCGCGCACTGGAAGGACATTCTCGAAGAGGACAAGAACAACAATTATCCCGGCAGCGCGGAGAAGCACAGCGTCAGCGCGCGTTTCGGTCGTAACGCGCGTCTTTCGCAACTCGGCATCCATTTCGAAATTTTGAAGCCCGGCCGGCGCACGTCCTGGCCGCATGCGGAGCGGGACGAGGAAGAGTTCGTCTACGTCGTGTCCGGCACCGTCGAGGCGTGGATCGACGGTCATATTCATCCGATGGCGGAAGGCGATCTCGTGGGATTTCCCTCCCGCACCGCCATCACGCACACGATCATCAACAACAGCGATCGCGACGCGTGGCTTCTGGTCGGCGCCGAAGCACCCAAAGCCCGCAACCAATATTTTTATCCGTTGCACCCCAGGTACAATGATGTCATCGGTAAAAGCCACTGGCACGATCACCCCAAAGTAAAGCTTGGTCCGCATGACGGCATGCCCGACGCATTGCGCGCAAAACTCAAAGGCGCGACAGGGCCGGCGAAGAAGGCTTCGAAGAAGACGCGCAAGTGACCGTTCGAACCGTATCGCGCTTCTACAAGGTCGTTGCGGTCGCCGAACACGACGGACACTTTGTCGTGCATCTCGATGGCAAGCCGGTGAAGACTCCGCATCGAGCGATTCTCGCTTTGCCAAATCGCTCGCTTGCGGAGGCCGTCGCCGACGAATGGGCCGCGCAGCGCGACAAGATCGACCCCAAAACCATGCCGCTCACGCAGCTCGCCAACACCGCCATTGCGCTCCTGCCCGAACATCACGCGAAGGCTGCGGAGCGGATCCTTGCTTACGGCAAGGCCGACCTCCTTTGTTATCGCGCTGAGGCTCCCGAAGATTTGGTCCGGCGCCAGGTCGCGCGATGGAACCCGCTGCTCGATTGGGCCGACGCGACTTTTGGCGCACGATTGGTAGTTGGGCAGGGCATCGGTTTTGTCGAGCAGCCCGCCCGCGCTCTCCTCGCGCTGGAACAAGCCGTCTGGCAGCGCGACGCGTTCGGCCTCGTGGGGCTGCATGCGGCCGCAACGATTTCCGGCTCCCTGGTGCTGGCGCTCGCTTTGGCAGAAGGAAGGCTCGCGGCCGGCGAAGCATTGGCGCTGGCCCAGCTCGAGGAACGCTATCAGGCCGAGAAATGGGGTCGTGATGCGGCGGCTGCGGCCCGCGAGGCCCGCCTTGAGACCGACCTCGAAGCAGCGGAGCGCTTTCTGCGTCTGCTGGCCGCTTGACCGGCCTGCCCGAGCCCCACAGTCTGCGCCCCGATTTCCTTTTGTCGGCAGAGCCCTTCCCATGAAGCACATCCTCCAGGAGCTCGAAGAGCGGCGTAACCGTGCGCGGCAAGGCGGCGGCGAGGCCCGCATCGCCGCGCAGCATGCCCGCGGCAAGCTGACGGCGCGGGAGCGCATCGACCTGCTCCTCGACCCGAACTCCTTCGAGGAGTTCGACATGTTCGTGGAACACCGCAACACCGAATTCGGCGCCGAGAAGAACCGCATCCCGGGCGACGGCGTCGTCACGGGGTGGGGCACGATCAACGGCCGTATGGTCTATGTGTTCGCCAAGGACTTCACGGTGTTCGGCGGCTCGTTGTCCGAAACCCATGCCCAGAAGATCTGCAAGATCCAGGACATGGCGATGCAGAACGGCGCGCCCATCATCGGGCTGCTCGATGCCGGCGGCGCGCGCATCCAGGAAGGCGTGGCGAGCCTTGCGGGCTATGGCGAAGTGTTCAAGCGCAACGTGCTGGCGAGCGGTGTGGTGCCGCAAGTCTCCGTGATCATGGGACCCTGCGCGGGCGGCGACGTCTATTCGCCGGCCCTGACCGATTTCATCTTCATGGTACGCGATACGTCCTACATGTTCATCACGGGGCCGGACGTGGTGAAGACGGTGACGCAGGAAGACGTGACGCCCGAGCAGCTCGGCGGCGCGAAAGTCCACACGACAAAATCCGCGGTCGCCGACGGTTCCTATGAGAACGACGTGATCGCGATCGAAGAAATCCGGCGACTCTACGACTTCCTGCCGCTCAACAATCGCGACAAGCCGCCTCACTGGCCGAGTGCCGACGATCCGCACCGCGAGGAGCTGTCTCTCGACACGTTGGTGCCGGAGAATCCGAATAAGCCTTACGACATGAAGGAACTGATCCTTAAGATCGCGGATGAGGGCGATTTCTTCGAGATCGGCGAGGCTTTCGCGCGCAATATCATCACGGGCTTCGGCCGCATCGAGGGTTCGACCGTCGGCTTCGTCGCCAATCAGCCCATGGTGCTGGCAGGCGTGCTCGACTCCGATGCGAGCCGCAAGGGTGCGCGCTTCGTGCGCTTTTGCGATTGCTTCAACATTCCGATTGTGACGTTTGTGGACGTCCCCGGCTTCCTGCCCGGCACGGCGCAGGAACATGGCGGCATCATCAAGCATGGCGCCAAGCTGTTATTCGCTTATACCGAAGCGACATCGCCCAAGGTGACTGTCATTACGCGCAAGGCTTATGGGGGCGCCTATGACGTGATGGCGTCCAAGCATATGCGCGCAGATGTGAATTATGCGTGGCCCACGGCGCAGATTGCGGTGATGGGTGCGAAAGGCGCGGTCGAAATCATCTTTCGCCAGAGCATCGGCAACAAAGACGAGATCGCGATGCATACGAAGGAATACGAAGACCGGTTTCTCAATCCGTTCATCGCGGCGAGCCGCGGCTATATCGACGACGTGATCCGGCCCCATTCCACCCGCTGGCGCATCGCGCGCGCACTACGCATGCTCAAGAACAAGCAGGTGGCGCAAATCTGGAAAAAGCACGACAATATTCCGTTGTGAGAAATCTCGACGTCGCGCGCGCTTTTTAGTTGCCGACGCTCACGTCTCGCCCGCCCACGCGGTGCATTCCATTTCGACCGCCGCACCGAGTGCAAGTGCTTTCGCTCCGAATGCCGAGCGCGCGGGCAGGCGTCCGGGCTTGAAATAGGTCACGTAGATGTCGTTGAACGCTGGCCATTGTGACATGTCGGCCAGCATCACGGTGCAGCGGATCAAATGATCGAACGAGAGCCCCTGCGCGTTAAGCACGCGTGCGATGTTTTCCATCATCTGACGCGTCTCGGCTTCGATGCCGCCGGGAACGATATTTCGGGTGCCGGGAACATTGCCGAGTTGCCCGGACAGATAAAGCACTTCGCCGACGCGCACGGCATCCGAGAACGGCAGATTGGCGGCTTTCGTGCCGTGCGAGACGATGTGTTCCATGGGGGTGTTCCTGGTTTTGGTGGGTTATAAACTACAGCTTCGCCCCGGGTCTGGAACAGGCCCGGTTCCACGACAATTCCGAACCAATTCGCCGTTGCGCCGGGGCGCTCGAGTCCCTGGGATGCGCGCTGAAAATGGGGAGAGGCATCTTGCGACGGGCGTCACCGGCCGGACCGGTATTGTGTTTGGGTGATTCCTGTGGCGAGTTCCGTCGCGGTCGCCTCCTATCCGGGACCATTCGCCACAAAGCCATGGCGGTCCAGAAATAGGCGGAATTTTTTGGTAAACCGTGTAAGCAGGCGTAATTCTATGTGATGGCACGCCCGCGCGGCCGGGCGTTCAAGCCGCGACCGGTTGAGGTAAAATCAGAACCAGGGGGAGCCGTGTTCAAGAAAATCCTGATAGCCAATCGCGGCGAGATCGCCTGCCGTGTCATCAAGACGGCCCGTAAGATGGGCATCGCGACGGTCGCGGTCTATTCCGACGCCGACAAGGATGCGCTCCATGTCGAGATGGCGGACGAGGCGGTGCATATCGGGCCGCCTCCGTCCGCGCAGTCCTATCTTTCCATCGACAAGATTGTGCAGGCCTGTCGTGAGACTGGCGCCGAGGCCGTGCATCCTGGTTACGGATTCCTGTCGGAGCGTGAGGCCTTCGCAGAGGCGTTGGCTAAAATCGGCGTCGTCTTCATCGGGCCGAACGTCAAGGCCATCGCCGCGATGGGTGACAAGATCGAGTCGAAGAAGTTGGCGCTGGCCGCAAAGGTTTCGACGGTGCCGGGATTCGTCGGCGAAGTCCGCGACGCGGCGCATGCCAGAGCGATCGCGAAGGAAATCGGCTATCCCGTGATGGTGAAGGCCTCGGCCGGCGGCGGCGGCAAGGGCCTGCGCATCGTGCATGCCGAGAAAGACCTCGTGCAGGCGATCGAGTCGTCCAAGCATGAAGCGAAAGCGAGCTTCGGCGACGATCGGCTCTTCATCGAGAAATTCGTCACCGAGCCGCGCCACATCGAAATCCAGGTGATGGGCGACAAGCACGGCAATGTGCTTTACCTGAACGAGCGCGAATGCTCGATCCAACGTCGCCATCAGAAAGTGATCGAGGAGGCGCCATCGCCTTTTCTCGATGCGGCCACGCGCAAGGCGATGGGCGAAGAAGCCGTGGCTCTTGCAAAGGCCGTCGGTTACGATAGCGCCGGCACCGTCGAATTCATTGTCGACAAGGAACGCAAATTCTATTTCCTTGAGATGAACACGCGGCTGCAAGTCGAGCATCCCATCACCGAACTGACCACGGGTCTCGATCTGGTGGAGTTGATGATCCGCTCGGCAGCCGGCGAGAAGCTTCCGCTCAAGCAAAGCGACGTGAAGATCGACGGCTGGGCGGTCGAGACGCGCATCTATGCCGAAGACCCCTATCGCGGTTTTTTGCCGTCCACAGGACGGCTGGTGCGTTACGCACCGCCCGCGGAAGGCACGCATGGCGACATCATCGTGCGCAATGATACGGGCGTCTATGAGGGCGGCGAAATCTCGATCTATTACGATCCTATGATTGCCAAATTGTGCACCCACGCGCCGACGCGTCTGGCCGCAATCGATGCGATGGCGTCCGCGCTTGACCGTTTCCACATC
>JBEKLK010000210.1:0-6401 GCA_050010235.1 Rhizomicrobium sp. | reverse complement strand
ATTTCGCGGGGGAGTGTCGCGTTGACGTTGCCGTCGGCGACATAAGGGCCATAGCGTCCCTTCATCACCTTCACCATCGCGCCCGATTCCGGATGCGCGCCCAATTCTTTCAGCGCTTCGGGCCCGCGGGGTCCCCGTCCCTTCGACTTCTTCTCGGCGAGCACCGTGACGGCGCGATTGAGGCCGACGGTGAACACTTCATCCTCGGAATCGAGGGAAGCGAACTGCCCGTCATGCTTCACATAAGGCCCGAAGCGGCCGAAATTCGCCGTGATCGGATTTCCGGTCTCGGGATGCTTGCCCACTTCTCGCGGCAGCGACAAAAGCTTCAGCGCCATCTCGAAATCGACTTCGGCGAGGCTCGTGCCTTTCGGAATCGACGAACGCTTCGGCTTGTCGCCTTCGCCAAGTTGCACATAGGGACCGAAACGGCCGCTGCGCAACGAAATGGGCTCGCCCGTTTCCGGATCGTTGCCGAGCACGCGCGGTTGGCCGTCGCCGGCTTCGGCCGCGGATTGTCCGATCTGGCGGGTGTAGCGGCATTCGGGATAATTCGAGCAACCGACAAACGCGCCGAACTTGCCGAGCTTGAGGCTCAACCGTCCCGCGCCGCAATTAGGACATACGCGTGGGTCCGTTCCGTCCGCGGGCGACGGAAAGATGTGCGGCCCCAGAATCTCGTCGAGTTCGGTGATGACATCCGAAATCTTTAGGTCCTTGGTCTCGCCGATCGCCGCCGAAAAATCCTTCCAGAAATCGCGCAACAGCTGCTTCCAGCTCAATTCGCCGGCCGAAACTTTGTCGAGCTTCTCTTCGAGATCGGCGGTGAAGCTGTATTCCACATAGCGGCCGAAGAAACTCGCGAGGAAGGTGGTGACGAGCCGACCTTTCTCCTCCGGGATGAACCGGTTGCGGTCCATGCGCACATAGGCGCGGTCGCGCAAGGTCGAGAGGATCGAGGCATAGGTGGATGGCCGGCCGATGCCGAGTTCCTCCAGCTTGCGCACCAGGCTCGATTCGGAATAGCGGGGCGGCGGTTCGGTGAAGTGCTGTGCGGGCGTGACCTTCTCGATCGCCGTCGGTTCGCCAACCGCCACGCGCGGCAGCTTCGCGCCGTCCTCGTCGGATTCGTCGTCCTTGCCTTCCTGGTAGAGCGTGAGGAAACCGTCGAACAGCACCACGGTGCCGGTCGCGCGCAAGGTGACCTGATTGTCCTGTGAAACCACATCGATGGTGGTGCGCTCGAGTTCCGCGCTTTCCATCTGGCTCGCAACCGCGCGTTTCCAGATCAGCTCGTAAAGCTTCGCCATATCGGGATCGAGGCCGCGCGCGATATCGTCGGGGCGACGTGCGAAACTGGTCGGGCGGATCGCCTCGTGCGCTTCCTGCGCGTTCTTGGCTTTGCTCGTATAGACACGCGGCGCGCCGGGCACATATTTCGCGCCGTAACGCTCGCCGATCATGGTGCGGGCTTCCGCGATCGCTTCGCCCGCCATCTGCAGGCCGTCAGTCCGCATATAGGTGATCAGGCCCACCGTTTCGCCGCCGACATCCACGCCCTCATAAAGCTGCTGGGCGATCTGCATCGTGCGCTTGGCATTGAAGCCATGCTTGCGCGCGGCTTCCTGCTGCAGGGTCGAGGTGATGAAGGGCGGCGAGGGATTGCGTTTCGCGGGCTTGGTCTCGACCGAGCCGATCTTGAATGTGCGCGCAGCGATCGCCTCGACGGCGCGTTTCGCATCGGCCTCGGTCGCGAGCGAAAGCTTTTCGAGCTTCTTGCCGTCCAGATGGGTGAGGTGGGCGCCGAATGTTCCGCCTGGCGCGCGCAGATCGGCATCGATCGACCAATATTCCTGCGCCTTGAATGCTTCAATCTCGGTTTCGCGCTCGCAGATGAGCCGGAGCGCCACCGATTGCACGCGGCCCGCCGAGCGTGCGCCCGGCAGCTTGCGCCACAACACGGGCGAGAGCGTGTAGCCCACCAGGTAATCGAGCGCGCGGCGCGCGAGATAGGCGTCGACCAGTTCTTCGTTGATCTGGCGGGGGTGGGCGATGGCGTCCATCACCGCCGATTTGGTCACGGCGTTGAATACGACCCGCTCGACATGGGCGTGGCCCAGCGCCTTCTTCTGCTTGAGCACTTCCAGCACGTGCCAGGAAATCGCCTCGCCTTCGCGGTCCGGGTCGGTGGCCAGGATCAGCTTGTCGGCGCCTTTGAGCGCGTCGGCGATGTCCTTGATTCGCTTCTGACCGCGGGCATCGACTTCCCAGGTCATGGCGAAGTCGTCGTCCGGCTTCACCGAACCTTCCTTGGGGGAGAGGTCACGGACATGGCCGAAACTCGCCAGGACCGTGTAGCCCGGGCCGAGATATTTGTTGATCGTTTTGACCTTGCCGGGGGACTCGACGACGAGAACGTTCATGCCTGGTTTTTGCGCTTATGTTGCGTTGCGGTTGACCCGCCGGAGCGGGTTTCGGACCCTTTAGCGGGGGCGGATAACGGCCGGACACTGTCGAGGGTGTCCTACTCTGTCAACTTGGGCCGACCGATTTCGTATATATAGTGTTCGAAAGTGAAATATCCACCATATATAGGGTTACGGTCCAAGAGCCTGAAGAGCGACACCTTAATTAATGTCGCTGACAGAGATTTTACAGGGCCCTAGCCGAAGCTCACCCGGTTGCCGGGATGGCGATGGAGACGGCCGGCCAATTCGAGCTCCAGAAGCACGGCCAGGACGACCGGCACGGAGGCCCCGCATTGACGGACCAGCTCGTCGATTTCGACGGGCGAGGGGCCGAGCAGTTCTTCGATCTCGCGGCGGATGCGATCGGCCTCTGCATCATCGACGCCGCCTGGTTCGGGTGCGGCGTCCCCATCGGGTTCGCGGAACATGCGTCCGGCCGGCGAACGCAATCCCGACAGCACGTCCTCCGCGCTTTCGGTGAGGGTCGCCCCTTCGCGGATCAGGCGGTTGGTGCCCTTGGCGCGGGGATCGAGCGGCGAACCGGGGACGGCGAACACGTCGCGGCCCTGTTCGAGCGCGAAATTGGCGGTGATCAGCGAGCCCGAACTTTCGGCCGCTTCGACGATCACCACGCCGCGCGCGAGTCCGGAGACGATCCGGTTGCGCCGCGGGAAATGGCGCGCCTGCGGCGCGAGGCCCACCGGCATTTCGGACACGATCAATCCCCGGACCTTCATGCGCTCGTAAAGCCCGGCATTTTCCGGCGGATAAATGACGTCGACGCCTCCTGCTACCGCCGCGCAGGTTCCGGATGCCAGCGCGCCTTCATGCGCGGCGGTGTCGATGCCGCGGGCCATGCCCGAGACGACGACGAAACCGGCGCGGCCGAGATCGGTGGCGATCTGCCCAGCGAATTTGCGCCCGAGCGCCGAGGCGTTGCGCGCGCCCACGATCGCGATCATTTCGCTTTTCAGAAGATCGCTGCGTCCCAGCACCGAAATGACGGGCGGGGGAGGATCGAGCGCGGCCAGTCCTTGCGGAAAATCGGGCTCGCACGCGGCAATCAATCGGCCGCCGAGACGGTCAAGGGTTTCGAGTTCGCGCCTGGCGTCCGCGTCGCTTGGAATGCGCAGCGGTCCGTCGCTGCCGCCCCGTTTTGCGAGCCGCGGGACTTCCATAAGCGCGGCCGCCGCGGAACCGAAACGTCCGATCAAGGCGGCAAAGGTCGCGGGCCCCACATTCTGCGTGCGGGCAAGCCTGAGCCAGGCGCGCCGTTCGGCGTCGTTCAAGGTGGCGCGTGTCGCAGTCATTGCGGCTCAATGCGCTGGAGCGCCGATCCTGGGTTCCTCGCCGTTCAGGATGCGTCTGATGTTCTCGCGGTGCATCGCGAAGATCAGGAGCACCAGCACGAGTTCGAGCATGGCGAACAGCGGCTGATGGAATAGCGCCATGTAAAGCGGAGCGAGCATGGCGGCGATCAGCGCCGAGAGCGACGACATGCGCCAGACAAGCGCCGCGACGAGCCATGTCGCCATCGCGAGAAGCCCCACGGGCCAGAACAGCGCCAGGGTCACCCCCAGAAACGTCGCGACACCTTTGCCGCCCTTGAACCCGAGCCACAGCGGAAACAGATGGCCCAGGAACGCGCCGAGGCCGGCAAATACCGCGACGGCATCGCCGTGAAACGCGCGCGCGATCAGGACCGCCGCAGCACCTTTGCCGGCATCGCACAGCAACGTGGCGGCTGCAGCCCATCTGTTGCCGGTGCGCAGAACATTCGTCGCGCCGATATTGCCGGAGCCGATCTTGCGCACGTCGCCCGCACCCGCGAGCCACGAAAAGATCAGGCCGAACGGAATCGAGCCCAGCAGATAGCCGAACACAATGGCGACGGCGAAATAGGGACCGAGCGAAACCCAATCGAGATCGAACATCAGTTTTGCGCGTCCTTGGCGCGGTCGAAAACGCAAACGCCGCCCACGAAGGTCATCTGTGCGCGGCCCTGGAATTTGCGGCCCTCGAACGGCGTGTTGCGGGCGCGAGAATGGAGTTCGTCGGCATCGACCACAAAGGGCGCGCCGGGATCGAACAGCACGAGATCGGCAGGCGTGCCTTTGGCGAGCGTACCCGCATCGAGACCCAGAATCCGCGCGGGCGCGCTGGTCATTGTCGCGAGCAGGTGAAGCAGCGTGGCGCGACCGTCGTGATGGACGCCGAGGGCCGCCGGCAGCAGCGTCTCGAGGCCGACCGCGCCGAATGCGGCCTGCGCGAATGTCTGGCGCTTGGTGTCCGCCGCCTGCGGGTCGTGGCTCGACACGATTACGTCGATCGTGCCCGACGCCACGCCTTCCACCATTGCCGCGCGGTCGGCTTCCGAGCGCAGCGGCGGCTTCACTTTGCGGAAGGTGAAATAGGAGCCCACATCCAGTTCGTTAAGCGCGAGGTGATGGGCGGAGACGCCGCAGGTGATGGGCAGACCGCGCAATTTCGCATCCGCGACCGCATCGAGCGAGGCGCGGCAGGACACTTGCCCCAGATGATAGAGCGCGCCCGTCAGTTCCACGAGGCGGATGTCGCGTTCGACGATGATGGTCTCGGCCAATGTCGGCGCCGCGGGAATGCCCAGCCGCGTGGCGAACTCGCCTTCGTTCATGGCCGCGCCTTCCGACAGATCGGGATCTTCCGCGTGGCCCACGACCAGCGCGCCGAACGTGGAGGCATAATCGAGCGCGCGGCGCATCACGCGCGCATTGGCGATGGTGCGGTCGCCGTCCGTGAAGGCGATGGCGCCCGCTTCCATCAGGAGGCCGATCTCCGTCATCGTTTCGCCTGCCAGATGGCGGGTGAGTGCGGCCATGGGCAGCACGCGCACTGAGGCCGTCGCATCCGCGCGGCGCTTGATGAAATCGACCAGAGACGGCTCGTCGATGATGGGATCGGTGTTGGGCATCACGACGATGGTGGTGACGCCGCCGGCCGCAGCAGCCCGGCTTGCGGATTCGAGCGTCTCGCGATGCTCGCTGCCCGGTTCGCCCGTGAACACGCGCATGTCGATCAGGCCCGGCGCCAGCACGAACCCGCGGCAATCGACGATTTCGGCATCGGCCGGCTTGCCGTCGTGGAACAGGCGCGGGCCGAAATCGCGGATCTTGCCGTCTTCGATCAAGAGTGCGCCCGGCGCATCGAGACGCAATTCGGGATCGACCAGATGCGCATTGAGGAACGCTGTGCGCTTGCCCGTCATGGCGCGTTCCGCCCGGCCACCGCAAGCCCGCGCGACAGCGCATCGAGTACGGCCATGCGGATCGCCACGCCCATCTCGACCTGTTCCTGAATCACGCTCACTTCGATGTCGTCGGCGACCGTGGAATCGATCTCGACGCCGCGATTCATCGGGCCCGGATGCATGACGAGCGCACCCGGCTTCGCAAGGCGCAGCTTTTCGCGATCGAGGCCGTAGAAGCGGAAATATTCGCGGGTGGAGGGCACGAACGCGCCCCCCATGCGCTCGAGCTGCAGGCGCAGCATCATCACGATGTCGGCGCCGGCCAGCGCCTCGCGCATGTCGGTGAAAATCTCCACGCCCAGCCGGTCCGCATCGGCGGGCAGGAGCGTGCGGGGCGCGGCCAGCCGCACGCGCGCGCCCATCTTCGATAACAGCACGATGTTGGAGCGCGCCACGCGGCTGTGGAGCACGTCGCCGCAGATCGTCACGATCAGGCCTTCGAAGCCGCCGCGCCGCCGCCGGATGGTGAGTGCGTCGAGCAATGCCTGGGTCGGGTGTTCATGGCTGCCGTCGCCGGCATTGACGACGCAGCAATCGAGCTTGCGCGACAGCAGTTCCGCCGCACCGGAATCCTGGTGTCGGACGACGAGAATATCGGGCCGCATGGCGTTGAGCGTGGTCGCGGTGTCGATCAGGGTTTCGCCCTT
>JBEKLK010000209.1:0-6417 GCA_050010235.1 Rhizomicrobium sp. | reverse complement strand
TCGAGGTGTTCGAATGGGTGTCCGAGGAGGCCGCACAGAAGGCGCATGAGCACCCCGAAATCGCCGCGGTCTGGGAATCCATGGGCAAGGTTGGCGACGTCGCCGCGCTGTCCAGCCTCGCAGAAGTGCAGCGACCCTTTCCGCATTTCGAGCCCATCGAATTGCCGCGGCCGTCATATCCCGAGCGAAGATAATCGCACACGCAAACGTGCGCAAAACTGCGCCCGTTTGCCGCTATCCCGATGGAACAATCGCCGAATGCACGCCAGAGTGGGGCCATCTGGGCTTTTCCGGAATTTGGGACGTGGCGCGATGGCGAAGTTTTTGCAGGATTTGGCGCTGGCCGTGGCGTTTGTTTTGTTACCTGTCGCGGCTTCGGCACAAAACGTGCCGTCGGCGGACGAGATCGTCGCGCATTATGTGGATGCTATTGGCGGGCAAGCCGCCTGTGACGCAATCCAGAACGTCATCATCCGCGGCACGTACACCGAGTACGGGCAAACGGATCCTGCTCAGCTCGCCCGCATGCGCCCGTTCTACAAGCTGGTTGGGGACCCGCTGAAGCGCTCTACCGAATTCGAGGAAGGTTACGACGGCAGTGCGTGGGAGTTCTACGGCGATCCCGGCATTGTGGTACGCACGGTCGGGCCGGCATCTGCCGCGGCGCGACACGGACTCTACATCCTGGGAGATCTGGTCGATTACAAAAAACAGGGTTCGACCGTCTCCCTCGCCGGTCTCGCGAAAATCGACGGCCACGACGCCTATCAGCTGCGGGTCCACATGATGGATGGCTTCGAACAGGACGAGTTTGTCGATGCTCAGACCTGGCTGATCGTCGCCGCGCGCAAAGTCGCTAAGGTGCATGCCTTCGGTGCGGACGTCGCCAGCGAGACGCGCTGGAGCGATTATCGCCGCGTTCACGGCGTGCTGTTCGCGTACCGCAATCGCGAAGTTGAGATCGCGACCGGCAAACAACTCAACGAATTCCAGGCCAACTCGATCGACGTCAATTTGAACCTCATCCCCTCGATGTTCATGCCGCCGGCCATCAAGCGAACGCCGGTTCAAATCCTGATGGACCAGTTGTTCCAGGAGCGCGAGGACCTTCAGGCGGTGATGTGGACCTATTACGACTTCCGCGAGGCATACCCGCAAACCGATACCGACAATGCCCTGGAGGTCATTGGCTACCAGATTCTGAAAATGGGCGACGTGACGTCTGCGATGGCGTTGCTGGAGCACAATGCGGCCGATTATCCGAAATCGAGCGGCGCGTTCTTCGGATTGGGCCGCGCTTACAAGGCGGCCAGCCGCGCGGACGACGCCAAACACGAATTCGAGCAAGCCCTGTCGCTCGACCCAAACAACAAGCGCGCACAAAGCGCACTGGCGGATATTGCGGCGGGACATTAAGAGTCGGTCCGACAAGCTGGAGCCAGCCGCGCGATGACCGAAAGCGTGTCCGACGATTTTCCGACCGTCGAGAAGATGAATGCCTGGTCCGAGGGCAAACTGCCGGGACTCTTGGGGATCGAAGTCGTGTCTGTCGAACCGGGCCGTGTCAGAGGGCGGCTGGCGGTGCGGCCTGGTATCGTCGCGCATACGGGTTTTCTGTCCGCGCCGACTGTCATCGGGCTTGCCGATACGCTCTGTGCCTATGGCGTGAGCACGAAGTGGCCAGAAGGCGCCAACGGCTTCACCACAGCCGAACTCAAATGCAATTTCATGGGAACGGTCCAGGACGGCGCCATTGCCGGTACAGCGGAGCTGCTGCACGGCGGCCGCACGACGCAAGTATGGGACGCAAAAATCACGAACGAAAAAACCGGCAAGCTGCTCGCCGCGTTCCGCTGCGCGCAGATTATCCTTTACCCGCGCGCGACATGATATCCATCGCGAGAAATTGAATGTCCACGGCCTTTGGCGGGGGAATCTTTCGCTATATTAATGGATGAAAATCGGGGTACCGAGTGGCAAGGGAGTCGGAGCAGTACGAGTTCAAAGCCGGGGGCGATCAATGCGCATCGTCATATTTCTGATTTCAACGATTGTCCTGAGCCTGCCTTGGTGGTGGCTGGGCCGTCATGTCGGCGGCTTCGGTTATATTACTTTTCTGATGTGGTCACCTGCGCTTGCGGCAGCGTTCACGGTCAAGGTCACCGGGGGAAATCTCGGCGAACTTGGCTGGCGCGGTTCGAGGTGGAAGTGGATATTCGCTGGCTGGGCGGTGACGCTCGTCGGCCTCTGCATTGCCAACGGCGCCGTATTTGTAGCGGCGTTCGTTCAGTTTCCGACCGCGGCGGGGTTGGCCGACACGGCCAAGTTGACGGGCTTGTCCGGCGCGCCTTCGACGCAACTTCTCTTTGTGTACGGCGTCATCATCGCGACCGCGGGCATGCTACGATTGGCGGCGCCTGCGCTGGGCGAAGAGCTCGGATGGAGGGGATTCCTCGCGCCGGCGCTTTGCAGCCGCTTCGGATTTGCCGCGGGCTCGTTACTCAGCGGGTTCATTTGGGCCGCGTGGCATTTTCCGTTGATGGTGGGCAAAGTACCGCTTATCGCCCTCTTCGACTTTACGATAACGATCACTGGCATGGGCGTAGCATATTCCTGGTTCCGCCTGAAATCGAACAGCGTGTGGCCGACGACCGTCATGCATGGTCTGCACAATGCGTTGGGCGCGATGTTTCTCAAACTGGCTGCAACTGGCCCTGCAGCGGATACATGGCTCGATGAAACGGGCTACGCGTTGCCCGTAATGGGTGTCGTGTTGGCGATAATTTTTCTTACTCTCGGATCTGAGTCGAGATCGTCGCTGGCCGCGTCGAATGAGAAAACAGCGTTGACATAGGGGCAAACTGATCCGGAGGCGGCATTGAGCAATTCGCGCGCGCCGCCTCGTTGGAAGTCGGTAACTCCGGTGCAATCTGACGGAAGCTCAGCTTGTCGATCGTATAGTTTGCCACGTTTTCGAACCAATCGAGCTCATCCGTTCACCAGGGCAAACCGCACAAATCGATGACGCGCCCCGCCGGCGCCAGACGCAGCGGCAGCACCATGGTGTGCATCAGATCGAAACGCATCCGTCCGGTGGGCTGTTCGCAATAAACCTCACCCGAATAAGTTCGCCAACCCAGATGTTCGTAGAATCGGACATTGTGTGACTCGCAGAATAAAAGCCCGAAATCGACCCCCTGCTCTATCATGGCTTTGGACGCGAGCCGCATGGCATTGCCGGCGTAACCGCAACGCCTTGCCGGCGGCGACGTCATCACGCCGCCGATCCCGGCGATGCGGACGGGTGCGCCATCATGTGTGCCATCGCGCAGATAAATCCCTACGTGGCAGACGATACCACCCTGCCCGTGCACCACCACACGCATGTCGGCATGGGCCCAGGTGATGTTGCGCCAGACGACGTTCGCCATCACTTCGGGCGGATAAACCTCGCGGTCGAGCGGCTCGGCAAGCGCCCAGCCCTCATCGCCATCGACCACTTCGATGCGGTTAGTCAAAGCAGAACAGATTGTTGTGCGGCGTCACCGAAACGGAGCCGCCACGGCCCAGCATTTCTTCGCGCATCATCCAGTCGAGCGTCGCGGAGTCATCGGGTGTGTTGGCCAGGAAGCGGCTACCGTCGTCGAGGCGGCCCACGATAATCCCGAAGCGCTTGCCCTTGCGATCGGTGACGACCGTATAGGTCTCGACAGTCGCACGCCCTTCCGGCTTTTCGATCACCAGAGGGTGTGGCTCGGCATCGATGTCCTGCTGATAGGTCCTGGGGTCTTCGCGCCGCCACGGGCCTTCGACAGGTTTGGTGGAATAGATGCCGGCCGAATGTTTGGTGACATACCAGCCATTGCCCGTGCATAGACCGAAATTCCCCGGCCGCGCCCGCAACTTGCCCAGCATCGTCACAATCGAATGCATGACATAATTGTTTCCGGCCCCGCCGAAATACGGAAGCCCTCCTGTGATCGTGAGCCCCCGCGGATCGTCTTCCGCGATGCCCAATTCCTGGCACCCCAGTTCCACCGCGGACGGAAAGCAGGAATAGAGGTCGATGAAATCGATATCGTCGATTTTCTTGCCGGCCATCGCGAATGCCTTGCGCCCGATCGTGCGGATGGCGGGCGAGGAATGATAATTCACCCGTTCGGACACGAACCAGATGTCGCTGGCGTCCCCGCAGCCATGCAGGAATACCCATTTCGAGTCCGGGATACCGAGTTCCCGTGCCTTGGCGACGCTCGTCATCACCACTCCGGCGGCCATATCCACCTCGATCACGGCATTGAGATATTTCGTGTAGGGAAACCCGACGAATCGATTTTTTTCGGAAGGGGTAGAAATCTCCTCAGGCGTACGAAAGGTGGGAAACCACGAATAGGGATTTTCCGACGCGACTTTCGTGAACGGTGAGAACAATCGGCCCAGGCCCTTGAGATGCGTCGCCGCATCCCGTCCACGGCAGCCGCGGATGGCGTTTTCGAATAGCGGATAGGCGTTGACGGGGAAATTGAGGCCGTAGGATTTTTCGTAAAGGTTCGTGCCGGGGCGCAATTCGCCGATCTCGACCGGATCGCTGCCGGGGTCTTCGCCGTCTCCCCAGCCGAGATTGGCGCCCTGCTTGATGGCGGCCAGCATAGTCGCGATGTATTCCGCGCCGACCAACAACGCCGCGTCGCATTCGCCGTTCGCGATCTCTTCGGCCGTCCGATTGACCAGCCATTGCGGCGTGTTGCCGCCCGTTGCCGTGTAGAAGGTGCGCCTCGGCGCCGCTCCCAGCTTGCGGCTCAACGACAGTGGAGGATTGCGGAACATCCGGTTCGGCAAGCGGCCGACATCCGATGAATCCGCCGTGAAACGCACGACCGACACCGTGTCGATCGCCCGCAACAATGCATCGGTAGCACCCGTATCGGCCAGAGCGAGCCGCGATGCTTTTTCGAGCATCGCGATGGGATCTAGGCTCTGTTCGAGATGGCCTTCGCGCGCGGTGCGCTGCGTGAACTGGCCGCCTCCGATCAGGATGGGCGTGCGCGGATCGATCATGGCGAGACCTGGCGTTTGGAGAAAAATCGTTCGAGACGGGCAAGCGCGTCTTCAATCACTTCGCGCTTCTTGCAGAATGCGAAGCGCACCAGGTGATCGGGTTTACCGCCTTCGAAAAAGACGCTGAGCGGGATGAGCGCCACGCCGGCTTCGCGCACCAGCCGTTCGCAGAATACGCGATCCGGCTCATTGGTGAGGCCGCGAATGTCGACTGTGAGAAAATAGGTGCCCTCGCAGGAGAGCGTCGTAAAACCGAGCTTCGCAAGCCCCTGGGCGAGAATATCGCGCTTGGATTGTAGCTCCCGTGTGAGACCCAGCGTAAATTCCATTTCGTGTTCGAGCGCGTGCGCGATACCCAGTTGGAGCCCGGGCGGGGTGGTGAAGGTGAGGAACTGGTGCGCCTTCGCGATCACGTCGACCAGCGGCGCGGCGCCCGTCACCCAGCCGATCTTCCAACCCGTCAGTGAAAACATTTTTCCAGCCGAGCCAACGCGCACCACGCGCTCGCGCATGTCGGGTAATGTCATCAACGGAACGTGCGGCCGGCCGTCGAACACGAGGTGCTCGTAGACTTCGTCGCAGATAGCCACCGCCTGCGATCCCCGCAGCACGCGCGCCACGGCTTCGAGTTCGTCGCGATCGAAGGCACGGCCGATGGGATTGAGAGGGGTGTTGAGCATCAGCGCGCGCGTCTTCGGCGTGAACGCCGCGGCAAGCGCCTGCCCTGTCAGGCGCCATTCCGGTGGCGACAGCTTTACGGTTCTTACGGTCGCACCGGCGGCTTCCGCCATCGGTCCATAGGAATCGTAAGCCGGCTCAATCAACACGATCTCGTCGCCAGGACCAACCAGCCCGAGGATCGACGCGGTCAGCGCTTCGGTGCCGCCCGAGGTGACAAGCACCTCCGTATCGGGATCGAAGGACATTCCGTAAAAGCGCTGCGCGTGTGCGGCGATCGCCCGGCGTAGTTCGATGCGCCCGCGTGTCGGCGGATACTGGTTGGGTCCCTCGATAAGCGCCTTGGCCGCCGCGTCGCGGATGGCCCGCGGTCCATCCTCATCGGGAAACCCCTGCCCCAGATTGACCGCGCCGTGCTCGACCGCGAGCGCCGACATGACGGTGAAGATCGTCGTTCCCATGCCGGCGAAGACGGGGTTGAAGCGCGGATTTGGATGATTGGCAGCCATGATATTTGCCCTAAGTGATCGCCCGCGCCTTGGCAATGCGCTGCGCTCCAGCAAAGTCTGCTGCCCAAACGTTCGGCCGAACGCCCAAATTTCAGGCAATTCGGTGCGTTAACCCCCATGAGGGGGTCCATAAGCCTTTGAAATAACGTGTGGATAGTCCTCGCCAGGGTGG
>JBEKLK010000208.1:0-6480 GCA_050010235.1 Rhizomicrobium sp. | reverse complement strand
GCTTGCGAACGGGATCGATCCGGGACCGGCGGCCATCGGCAATGTTTCGCGGGAGCCCGATCTCACTTTGCCGTTTTCCATCGACGATGCGCTTGCGCGCCTCGAAGGAGCCGACATCCTCAAAACCTATCTCGGCGAGGAAACGCTCACCCTCTACCGTGAGACGAAACGCATCGAAACGCAAAGGTTACGCCGCGTGATGACGGCCGCGGAGTACGATTGGTATTTGTGACGTTGGTCACCCGGCCGTCTTTTCCTTCGGCAAATGCAACTCCGCCAGCGTGCCGTCTCCCGGCGCGCCGGAGATGCGCACCGCGCCGCCCATGCGGCGGGCCAGCATCATGGCAGTCGCGAGGCCGAGGCCGGTGCCCGTCGTGGCTCCCGGGCGATCGAAGCGGGTGAACGCTTCGCCGGCTTTCGCGCTTTCGTCCAGCGAGAAACCGAGCCCGCTGTCGCGCACGGCGACGATCACCATGTGCGCGTCGTTGCGCAGCTGAATGCGCACCGCGCCGCCCGGCGGGGTATATTGCAGCGCGTTGGAGACGATGTTGCCGAGGATGCGTTTGACGCCCGCGGCGTCGGCGAACGCCAAGGCTTCGGCGGGAAGCGATACCGTCAGCTTGATCTTGCGGGCCCGCGCCTTCACCGCGTTCTCGTCGATCACAGCGCGCGCGATGCCCGCCACGTCGATCATGGCCGGCGCCAAGAGATGCCGCCGCGCTTCGAGATCGGCGAATTCGAGGATGTCGCCGATCTTGTCGTGCAGCTGGCGACCGGCATGGGCGATGTCGTGGGCGTATTCGACATATTTCGGATGACCGGGCTGGCCGAAAAATCCCTGCTCGATCACTTCCGAGAAACCGATGATCGCGTTCAGCGGCGTGCGCAATTCGTGGCTCATATGGGCGATGAATTCGGTCTTCGAGCGCTCGGCTTCGATGGCGCGGCGTTCGGCGTCCGCCAGGCGCACGAGCAGGCGCGCATCCTCCGGCGCAGTGGCGCGCAAGCTGCGCATCGCTTCCGCCGTGCGCGCCCGGCGCTCGAATTCGCGCACGAACACGACGGCGAGCCCCGCGCCCGCCAGCGCCGGTCCGAAAATGAAGAACAGATAGAGCGGCAGCGCGCCGTACCACGCGCCCAGCGCATCGCCCACGCTGACGGACGATCCCACGCTGAGCGGCCAGCCGGGCACGTGTCGTAGCGAGATCAACCGCGCGCCGCCGGCTAGGCCCACGATGCGCGCGGCCGAAGGTGCCGCGTCCAGCGCCAGCGGCGCCATGCCGGGCACATCGTTCCAATCTGCGCCCAGCGCCACGACTTTTCCGTCCGTCGTGGCGACGAGCGAATCTTCCATGCTGGCCGGCGGAAGCAGGAGAGCGGGATCGATCTGCATCGCGACAATGTGCGCGCCGGCGCGAAATGCCAGCGCCATGGTGCGGCCGTCGGCGGACGGGACGATCGCACGCGACGTCGCGGCTTGCGCCAGCGCCTCGGCGGGTAGCGGCAGCAAACCTTCCGGCGAGCCCGTCATCTCGAATTGCAGGCGGCCGCCGCCATCGAGCACGGCAATGTTGCGAAGCCCGCGACCGCCGGCTTCGGACAGGGCAGCCGAAGTCTCCGCCGACGGCGCGGCATTGGCGAAGGCGGTCCCCAGCGCCTGGTCCCGCTCCAGGATGGACGAAAGATCGGTGGCGATTTCGCGCGCACGCCGGTCGCCGAAGGCCGCGGCTTGCGTCATCGCATGCATGCGGTCGAGCCGCATCTGGATCGCGCCGGCCGAGGCGAAGCTGCCTGCGATCAGCAAGAGCGAAATGATCACGACGATGCGGATATGTCGCGTGCCCGCGCGCGCGGATGTCTGCACGGGGACGGCGCGGGCATCGACGGCCCCGGTGAAGGTACGGCTTTGCGCCATGAACCCGGCGCACCCCTCAAGTGATTCGCGACAGCCGATTATGCGAATCCGCGAGTCGGGGGGACAGTGGCGCGGACTTATATAGTGGCGGCCGCTCGGCGCGCCTCACCCCAGCATTTTGCCGGCGACCTCGAACAAATTCGAGGATAGCCCCGGCATTTTCGCGATCGTCTCGAGCTCGGCGCGCATCAGCGCCTGCCTGCCTGAGTCATAGCGTCGCCAGTTCTCGAACGCGCCCGACATGCGCGCGGCCACTTGCGGGTTGATCTTGTCGAGCGTGCGGATGGTTTCGCCGACCAGCGCATAGCCCGCGCCGTCCGCGCCGTGAAAGCGCAGATGGTTGCCGGCGAAGGCGCCGATCAGCGAGCGGACACGGTTGGGGTTCTTCACGTCGAAGGCGGGATGTTTCGTCAGCGCGCGCACGCCCGCGACCGTTCCGGGCAAGGGCGAGCCCGCCTGCAGGCTCATCCATTTGTCGAGCACGAGCGGATTCTGGCGGAAGCGGTCGTAGAAATGCGCGAAGGCCGCGTCGCGCTTGGCCGAATTCATCCGGCTGAGGGCTGCGAGCGCCGCGATCATGTCGGTCATGTTCGACGCCGCGCGATAATGCGCGTCGGCCAGCGCGGCGGCCTCTTCGTCGTCTGCCGCGGTGAGAAAACGCAAGGCTGCATTGCGCAGGCTGCGCGCTCCTGCCGAAGCGGCATCCGGTTCGTAGGCGCCCGTCCGCGCGAACTTGCGATAAAGCGCCTGGAGCCGCTCCGCATAAGCACCGGCGATGGCGCGGATCAGCGAGACGCGCGCGATGTGGATCGCTTCGGGATCTGGCGGCGCCATCGCGAGCGCGAGTTCGCTTTCCGGCGGCGGCACGAGCATCAGGGCTGCGAAAGCGGGATCCTTCTCCGCATCGGCCAGCACGCGGCCGATGGCGTCGAGATAGGTCGCATCCGCTTTGGGTGCATGGCCCGGCTTCGCCTGTGCCGCCATCGCGTGCAGGGTTTCGGTCGCCAGCGTCTGCGCCGCTTCCCAGCGGTTGAACGGATCGGCGTCATGTGCCATCAGCGCCGCGCGATCTTTCGCGCCCAGCGGCACTTTGAAATGCGCCGGCGCCGAAAACCGGCGGCCCACGGACGGCAACGGCGCTTCGGGAACGTCGACGAAGACGAAGGTCTGCTGCGCGCCCGTCAGTTCGAGCACGCGCTCCTCGGGACCCACGGCATTCTCGCCTTCGAGAGTCAGCGGCAACGCCTTGCCGTTGGCGCCGACGAGGCCCAGGCGCACGGGAATGTGCATGGGCTTTTTCTCGGGCTGGCCCGGCGTCGGACCCAGGCTTTGCGTCAGCGTCAACGCATAGGTCTTCTTCGCGGGATCGTAATTGCCTTTCGCTGCGATGGTCGGCGTGCCGGATTGCACATACCACAGGCGGAATTGCCCGAGGTCGCGCCCGCACGCGTCTTCGAAACATTTGACCCAGTCTTCGACCGTCGCCGCCTGACCATCGTGTCGCGCGAAGTAAAGGTCCGTCGCCTTGCGATAACCCTCGTCGCCCACGAGAGTCCGGAGCATCCCGATCACTTCGGAGCCCTTCTCGTAGACGGTGGCCGTGTAGAAATTGTCGATGGTGATATAGG
Organism: Rhizomicrobium sp.; assembly: GCA_050010235.1. GTDB lineage: Bacteria > Pseudomonadota > Alphaproteobacteria > Micropepsales > Micropepsaceae > Rhizomicrobium. The sequence continues at coordinate 2,937 of JBEKLK010000208.1, read as the reverse complement.
CCTGCGGCTGCACGGGATGGGCCAGCGGTCCCGCGTCTTCCTGGAATTGGCGCATGCGCAGCGCCTGCACGTCCTCGATGCGCTTGACGGCGGCCGAGCGCATGTCCGCGGAGAAATTCTGGTCGCGGAAGACGGTGAGGCCTTCCTTCAGCGACAGCTGGAACCAGTCGCGGCAGGTGATGCGGTCGCCCGTCCAGTTGTGGAAATATTCGTGGGCGACGACGCTTTCGATGCGCGCGTAATCGTCGTCGGTGGCCGTCTCCGGGCTCGCGAGCAGGAGTTTGTCGTTGAAGATGTTGAGGCCTTTGTTCTCCATTGCGCCGAAATTGAAGGCGGAGACGGCCACGATCATGAAGATGTCGAGATCGTATTCGCGGCCATAGGCCTGTTCGTCCCAGCGCATGGCGCGCTTGAGGGAATCCATCGCATAGGCGACCTTGGGCTCGTTGCCGTGCTCGACATAGATCGCCAGCGCCACGGTGCGTCCCGACATGGTGACGAATTCGTCGCGCAGCACGCCCAGATCGCCCGCCACCAGCGCGAACAGATAACAGGGCTTGGGGAACGGATCGTTCCACACCGCAAAATGCCGGCCGCCCGCCAGATCGCCAGATCCGATCAGATTGCCGTTCGACAGCAGCACCGGATAGTCGCGCTTCGACGCTTCGATGCGGGTGGTATAGACCGTGAGCACGTCCGGGCGGTCGAGGAAATAGGTGATGCGTCGAAAACCCTCCGCCTCGCATTGGGTGCAGAAGATGCCCTTCGACACATAGAGCCCTTCCAGCGCCGTGTTGTTCGCGGGCGAGATCTGCGTGACGATTTCCAGCGTGAAGCGGGTCGGCACACGATGGATCGTCAATGTTTCGTCGTCGATCTTGCAGCCGTCAGCCGGCACGGGCTTGCCGTCGATCGCGATCGAAACGAGTTTCAGATGCTCGCCATTGAGCACGAGTGGGGATGCATCCTTCGCTCTGCGCACGATCTCCATCGTCGACGCGACGCGGGTGGTATCCGGTTCGAGATGGAAATCGAGACCGAGTTTTTCGACGCGATAATCGGGCGCGCGATAATCCTGAAGGCGAATGGCGCGCGGCTCTTCGGTACGCATGAGCGTGTCCTTGCGGGATGTTTAGGTCGCGAGGGTATAGCCGCAATCGGAGAGGCGGAAAAGCGCGCTCAGCTCTCCGCTTCGTTCACATGCGCGAGGAGGTCCTGCGCCTGGTGCGCGAGGTCGGCCAGCGAACTCGGCATGTCTTCGCCGGATTTCCGGGCCCAATCGACCAGCGACTTCGCGAAAATCTCGAATTGCGGTGCACTCGCGATCAGCCGCGCCTGGCGTTCGACCCGGCTGGGATCGAGATCGTATTCCGCGCCCGGCACGCGCCAGCCGCCCCAATCGGCCTGGCCGGTGATGACGATGGGATAGGTTCCCGGCACGGGATGGCGCGCGCAATCTTCCGCCGGCTGCCATTTGTTGCGGGCGCGGATCACGCGCCACGCTTCCGTGGAGCCCACCGCGGTTTCCGCGGCCGGCTGCTCGGCCTGCATCTCGTCGGCGGAGAATTCGCGGCCCAGGCCCACGTCGTAATAGATGCGCAGCGGCTCATCGAGCCCCTTGGTCCATTGGGGCAACACGCGCTCCACGAGCGCCCATGTCCCCACGGGTTTCACGTAAACGCGCTGGTTCTTGTGGAACTGTGCCTTGGCCATTCGCGGCAAACCTTGCTGTGCCGGGCAAGGATAGGAACGCAGCCTTAAGCCTGGGTTAAGAAGAGCTATCGGGGTGGGGTCGGGGGCCTCCAGACTGCGGTAGTTGCGCATCGCGGCAGGGTCTCTATCGTGGCCGGCAACCGCCACTCATACGGGACAAAACCCATGAATTTCGACTTTTCCGACGACCAGAAAATGCTGCGCGACCAGGCCCGCAAGTTCCTGGCCGAGAAATGCACCAACAAGGTGGTCCGCCGCGTGTTCGAGGGCACGCAAGGCCATGACACGGCCCTGTGGAAGGGCATCGCCGAAATGGGCTGGCTGGGAACCGCCATCCCGGAGAATTACGGCGGGCTGGGGCTCGGCTATCTCGAGCTTTGCGTGGTGGCCGAGGAGCTGGGCCGGGTGCTCGCGCCCGTGCCGTTCTCCTCCACCGTCTATCTGTTCGCCGAAGCCTTGCTGGCAGCCGGCAGCGAAGAGCAGAAGACGCGTCTCCTGCCGAAAATCGCCGAAGGGAAACTGGTGGGGACTTTTGCGCGCGCCGAAGGCGTGGGCGCGGTGACGCCGAAATCCATCCGCGCGCGTTTCGCGGGCGGCAAGCTCACGGGCACGAAGATCGCAGTGGTGGACGGCATGGATGCCGATTACGCCGTGACGCTCGCGCGCGTCTCCGACGAACCGGGCGAACGCGGCGTCGCGCTCGTGCTGGTCGATCTGAAAGGGGCAGGCGTCACGCGCCGCGCGCAGGATTCGATCGATCCTTCGCGCAAGCATGCCGAGATCAAATTCGAAAATGCGGCCGCCGAAGCGCTGGGCAAGCCCGGCGAAGGCTGGTCGATCGCCAATCGCGTGCTCGACCGCGCGGCGATCCTCACGGCCTTCGAGCAGGTGGGCGGCGCGGATCAATGCCTTGCCATGGCGAAGGATTATGCCACGACGCGCTTTGCGTTCGGCCGTCCCATCGGTTCGTTCCAGGCCATCAAGCACAAGCTGGCCGACATGTATGTCAACACGGAGCTGGCGCGCTCCAACGCCTATTACGGCGCCTGGGCGCTGTCGACCAATGCGCGCGAATTGCCGCTGGCGGCGGCAGCCGCGCGCGTCTCCGCCACGCAGGCCTTCGATTACGCGGCGAAGGAAAGCACGCAGACTCATGGCGGCGTGGGCTTCACCTGGGAAGTCGATTGCCATCTTTTCTACAAGCGCTCGCGCGAGCTGGGCCTG
>JBEKLK010000207.1:0-6494 GCA_050010235.1 Rhizomicrobium sp. | reverse complement strand
ATAAAATATGAAATCCACGCATCCCCACGAAACCACTGAAATCAAACACTTTGTCAGTGAGGAAGCGGAACAGACGGAGCCTGCGGTGCGGCGGGATGCGGCGCGCTCTTGGGCAGATGGAAAGTCTGGCCGGGCGAATTTGTCTGCGTCTGAAGAAACGATTCGCTGCGGCCATGCAGCGCGAGCAAAGTCAGCCCCAGACTCGACAGGAAGAACAGGATCGCCAGCGCGGCCGTCGTGCGGGTCAGGGTGTCGGCAGCACCTCGGGGCGAGAACAATCCACCCAAGCCGGATCCTCCGCCGCCCATGCCCAGCGCGCCGCCCTCCGAACGTTGTAAAAGGATAACCGCGACCAATCCGACCGAGACCAGAAGCTGGATGGCAATCAAGACGCTTTGCATGGGATGGGGCCGCCTGTTTCGGGCCCGCTCATAGACCAAAGCTACAGCGCGCGAAAGGGGCCTAACCCGCGAGCTTGAACCTGATCTTGACCGTCAAATTGGCCGCAATCGGCTTGCCGTTCCGGATTGCGGGCCGATAGCGCCAATAGCCCACACAAACCAGGGCCGAGGCATCGAGTTGCGGCGAACCGCTCGATTTGATGATTCTCGCATCGCCGACCGAGCCGTCTGGCTGCACCGTCAGCCCAACCAGGACGTCACCTTCCTGATGTAGCCGTTGGGCTATCGGGGGGTAGGCAACGACATGCCGTCCCAACGCCGGATCGGCAACGGGAAGGGCGCGATCGGCGACGGGCACGCTCGAAGCGAACCCCGCCGGCCAGCGCAAATGCCAGGCTGGCACGGTGGCCAAAAATCTGGCGATGCCGAAGGCCGATACCGCCAGCAATAGCGTAAGGTAAACGGCCACGAACGCGATATGCGTTTCGCGGCTCATCCCGAAGCCGTAGCGTCGGGTTTCTCCCGGTCCCATCGATCCCCCCGCCTGAGACGGGACAAGGATGAGATGGGGTTGCCGGCCGAGTCAACGACGGACAAGATTTTGGTCTAAGACGCCAGCGCCGGTTGGAAACGGGCCTTGACGATCGCGACTGTGGCGTCGATCGCACTCAGATGATCAGCCACCGTTTTTTCCGGCGAGAATGTCTGATTGAGATTCAACGCCGCGTGCCCGAGAAGGTGCATCGAGGCATTGCGGTCCACGCCCATTTCAAGTCCCTCGATTGCAGCAAGAATGGAGTCGCACCATTCGATGGCAGGCTCGAAGTCCGTGCCGCTGCAACGGCGCGCTACGTTTCGCGTCACGTCCTTGAGCTTGGAGAGATCGACATCGTATTTCTTCACCAAGGTCGTGGATTCCTGCATCAGGCGCCACAAGATGCAGATTTGGAAAGCATCCCGCCGTAGTTTTTCGGCAGTCAGTACCTCTCGCGCCGATCTCAATTCGGCATCCAGACGCTGAGTTGCCTCTTCCGACGTGAGGCGTTCCTGCGCTTTCATCTTGAGCGAATTGGGCGGCTCGAAAAGCTGAACATTCGACGGCCGCACCGAATCCCTGCGGCGATCGGGGCCGACATATTCCGACGTTATCACGAATCCCTTGCGCCGCTCGACGTGACTCTGAATGCGTTGGCCCAGCGTGGTTGTCGAGAACGGCCGCAGCAGAAGATCGTCGGCGCCCGAATTGAGCACGCGGCTTACCAGCCCGCTGGTGTGCTCCCAGGCGGTCACGATGATGACGATGAAGGGATTGTATCCGGTCGAGCCCTGCCGGAGACTTTGGATCATGGTGCAGAGTTCGGGTTCGGCACCTTGAACTTCGCAAAGCGCGAGATCTGGCGGACGGCGCCGGATGCACTCCGCCAACGCGTCGAGACTTCCCACCGTTTCAAGACGCCGGAAGCCCAGATTGTAGAGCGCGGCGCGTGTGGCCGCGCGATTGCCCACGACTGGATCGTAGATCAGAGTCTCGGTCGTATCGTAGGAAAGCCGCGCCATTCGCCTCGGATGCCCGGGTGCTTGCAACTTCCTAAAGGATTGCGCATGCGGGTTAAGGAACGGTGGCCCACAGTGGTTAAACTTTTGGGGCCGCAGCCGCGACAATTGCCAGGAATTCGGCCGCCTTCAGGCTCGCGCCTCCCACCAACGCGCCACCGACCTCGGCTGTTGCCAGGATTTCCCTGGCATTGCCCGGCTTTACCGACCCGCCGTAAAGGATGCGAACCACTCGCCCGGTATCGCCGAGCCGGCTGACCAACTGCCGGCGGATATCAGCGTGCATGTCCGAAATATCGCGGATTGTCGGGGTTCGCCCGGTCCCAATCGCCCAAACGGGCTCGTAGGCCACGGCGGTCGACGTCGCGATCGCGCCCGCCGGAATGCTGTGGGCAATCTGCCGTCGGACGACTTCGAGCGCGCGATCCGCGTCGCGGTCGGCTTCAGATTCGCCCACACAGATGATGGCCAGAAGCCCTCCCCGCCATGCTGCCTTCGCCTTGGCCGCCACCTGCGCGTCGGTCTCGCCGGAATATTGCCGTCGCTCCGAATGACCCACGATAACGGCCGAAGCCCCGGCGTCCTTGAGCATTTCCGCGCTTGTCTCGCCCGTGAACGCGCCCGAAGGCTCGGCATGGCAATCCTGCCCCCCAATCGCGATTCGTGACGCTGCGACGCCGGCGGCCCGTGCAACAAGCGTCGCGGGCGGGCAAATCATCACGTCTACGCCGGGAGGCGACCCAGCGACCGCCGCGGCGACCGCCTCGACTTCCGACAAAGACGCGGAGAGACCGTTCATCTTCCAATTGCCGGCAATGAGATGTCGCATGCTGATCCCCATGGGCATTCACGTTCGCGATGGATTTGACCTCAAAGCCCGACTACGGGTCCCGGGGGAGTTCGTCCCCGGCTAGACGCCTCCACGGCAGGCTCGCCTTGCCGTCCGCAGGGGCCCTCCCTATCATCCGCCGCTTTTCATCGCCACACCCGGAATTTGCCATGCTTCAACAGATGCGTTCGTTTGCGAGATCCTGGATTTCCGGCATCTTCCTTGTAGGGCTGGCGGCCACGTTCGGCCTTTGGGGTATCGCCGACGTTTTCCAGGGCAATTCCGACACCAGCGTTGCGACGGTGGGCGGCGTCAAAATTCCCATCGAATATTTCCAGCGCGACTTCGGCAATGCCCGGACGCGGGAACAGAACCAAACCGGCGGCCAGCTTTCACCCGAAAAAGCCCGCGCGCTTGGCGACCAGGTCTTGCAGCGAACGATCGACGATACCGCACTCGACCAGGTCGTCGCGAGCAAAGGACTTGTTGCGAGCGAAGATCAGGTGCGCGCCAGCATCCAGGATATCGCCGCCTTCAAGGGACCATTGGGCACTTTCGATCGCAACACGTTTCTCGAAGTTCTGACGCGCGCCGGTTACACCGAAAACGCCTTCATTGCGGACACGCGCTCGGATCTGAGCCGCAATGAACTTCTCACGGTGGCAGCCAACGGCGTCCAGGCGTCTCCGAGTTTTGCCAAAACCGTCTTCCTGTTCCTGAACGAACGGCGCGCCGCCCAATATGTGACGCTGCCGGTTTCCGCGGCGGGAGCGATTTCCAATCCGGACGACGCGACGCTCGCGGCGTTCATCAAAACCCACGCGGCCAAGTTCAGCACGCCCGAATACCGCGATGTCGTCTATGCGAGTATCGGTCCCGACGACCTGATGAACCAGGTCCAGGTCTCCGACGATCAATTGCGCGAGCAGTTCGAACTGAACAAGGACACCTATCAAATCCCGGAAAAGCGGGACATCGAACAAATCGGGTTTCCGAACGAAGCCGCCGCTGCGGCGGCTCGTGCGCAGATCGACGCCGGCAAAAGTTTCGCGGATATCGCGGCGGCGCGCGGGCTCAAAGCCGCCGACATCAATCAGGGGACCGAAACCGAGTCCGACCTCGGAGCGGATCGCGGGCCGGCCGCTTTTGCCGTTCCCACCGGCGGCGTGACGAAGCCGGTCAAGTTCATCGTTGGTTGGGTGCTGATTCACGTTACGAAGGTTACGCCAGGCGTAAACAAGACGTTCGACGACGTGAAGGCGTCCTTGCGCCAGGATGCTCTCAAGAAACTCGCAGAGAACAAGCTCACGGACGTCGTCAACGCGTTCGAAGACGCGCGTGCGGGCGGCGATACCCTCGCCGATGCTGCAAAGAAAGTCGGAATGCATGTGGTTCACGTGCCCGCCGTCGACCAAAACGGATTGGCGCCGGACGGAACCAAAGCTCCGATTCCACCCGAGCCAGAATTTCTGCCGCAGGTTTTCAAAGCGGAAGTGGGTGACGAAGGCGACCCGTTCGGCGCCGCGGACGAACACCAATTCGTGCTGAAGGTGAACGGCGTCACGCCGCCGAAGCTTCGATCTCTCGACAGCGTGCGCGCGGAAGTGACCGCGGACTGGATCGCTCAGGAACGCACGCGACGCTTGGCGGAGAAGGCGAAAGCCCTTGCGGCGCAAGCCACCGCCGCACACAGCCTTGCCGACGTCGCAGCGGCGCTGCACGTGCCCGCGCAATCGTCGGGCGCGCTCGCTCGCGAGACAGCGACCGACACGTTTCCCAGACCTCTGGTGGACGACATTTTCGCGACACCCGCGACCGATGCCGTCTTCGGACCGACGGCCAACGGCGACAGCTACATTGTCGCGCTGGTCACGGGCATTGCTCACCCGCCCGTGCCGCTTGGCGATCCGCGCTATCAGCAATTCGTTTCCCAACTGAGCGAGGAGTTGCAGCGCGATACCGTACATTCCCTCGCTTTGGGCGCGCGCAAAAAGGCAACCGTCACGATCAACCGGAAGCAGGTCGATCAGGTGATCGGCGGGGGATCGTGAGCGACCGATGGCCATCGAACCCGATTTTGCGGCGTTCGCCCGAGCCTACGAGTCCGGCCGCGCGCAAGCGATCTACACCCGGCTGATCGCCGATCTCGAAACGCCGGTTTCCGCTTTTTTGAAACTTGCCGAAGGCCGCGACAACGCATTCCTGCTCGAAAGCGTCCAGGGGGGCGAAACGCGCGGGCGCTATTCCATCATCGGCGCAAAGCCGGATCTGATCTGGCGCTGCCGAGACGGCAAAGCCGAGATCAATCGCAGCGCCCGCTCCGCGCCCGATAAATTCGTGCCGGATGAACTCGCGGAACGCCCGCTCGAATCGCTGCGGCAGCTTTTCAATGCGACGCAGATGGAATTGCCGCGCGACCTGCCCCCCATGGCGGTCGGCCTGTTCGGTTATCTCGGCTACGATATGGTGCGCGCGATCGAGCGGCTGGGGCCTCCGCCGCCGGACCCGCTCGGCTTGCCCGATGCAATCCTCATACGCCCGACGATCACCGCGATCTTCGACAATGTACGGGACGAAATCACCGTCGTGTCGCCGATATGGCCCGAGCGCGGTCTCGACGCGCGCGCAGCCTATGCGCGGGCGTCCGAACGCCTGATCGACGCGATCGGAGATCTCGAGCGCGCGTTGCCGGCATCGCCCGCATCGCTCGCGACGCTGCCGACGGTCGCCGAGATCGAGTCCAATATTACGCATGACGAATATCTCGACATCGTCGAGCGCGCGAAGGAATACATCCGGGCCGGCGACATCTTCCAGGTCGTGCCGAGCCAGCGTTTTCGTCGGCCGTTCGCGTTGCCGTCGTTCACGCTGTATCGTGCCTTGCGCAGGCTCAATCCATCCCCATTCCTCTATCACCTGGCATTCCCGGGATTTGCGATCGTGGGCTCCAGCCCGGAAATTCTCGTGCGGCTGCGCGACGGCATGGTCACGATACGACCCATCGCGGGCACGCGCCGCCGCGGGGCGACACCAGAAGACGATGCCCGCCTGGCGGAGGAACTGATGGCCGACCCGAAGGAGCGGGCCGAACATCTGATGCTGCTGGATCTCGGGCGCAACGATGTCGGGCGCGTCGCGGAAACCGGCAGCGTCAAAGTCACCGACAGTTTCTTCATCGAGCGCTATTCGCATGTGATGCATCTGGTCTCAAATGTCGAAGGCAAGCTGCGCAAGGGCCTCGATGCCATCGATGCGCTAGCGGCAGGCCTGCCGGCCGGAACCCTGTCCGGCGCGCCGAAGATTCGCGCGATGGAGATCATCGACGAATTCGAGAAGGAAAAGCGCGGTGGCGCCTATGCGGGCGCGGTCGGCTATTTCGCGGCCAACGGTTCGATGGACACCTGTATCGTGCTGCGCACCGCTCTGGTCAAGGACGGCATGATGTATGTGCAGGCGGGAGGCGGCGTGGTCGCCGACAGCGTGCCGCAGGCGGAATACGAGGAGTCGGTCAACAAGGCGAAAGCGCTGATGGCCGCCGCCGAAGAAGCGATGCGCTACGCGTCGACAGCCCAACGCGGACAGTAACGGCGGCCAAACACCCACAGTGAGCAATTCGGAACTGTCGTCAGTTCGGATTGGATGTAGTACCCGCGGAGCGCATCGCACGGAGAATATCCATGTCGCTCGGACTTTTGCTTATTATCGTTCTT